>JBDHVF010000546.1:0-5995 GCA_039809605.1 Polyangiales bacterium
GGCGTAGCGCGACGCGAGCGCGCGCAGCGCGGCGGGCGTGCGCGCCGAGAGCGGGAGGAGCCGCGGCGCGTCGTCGGTGTCGTCGCTCGCGCGACTGGGCGGCTCCTCGACGAGGACGTGCGCGTTGGTGCCGCTGATGCCGAAGCCGCTGACGCCCGCGACGCGGGGGCGCGCGCCGCGGGGCCAGGGCTCGGGCTCGCGCACGACCCGCAGCGCCCCCTCGCGCCAGGGCACGTGGGGGTTGAGCGACGCGGCGTGCAGGCTCGCGGGCAACAGATCGTGGCGCATCGCGAGCAGCACCTTGAGGAGCCCCGCGACGCCCGCCGCGGCCTGCGTGTGGCCGAGGTTCGACTTCACCGAGCCGAGGCCGAGCGGGCGCGCGGGGTCGCGGCCCGCGCCGTACACCGCCGCGAGCGCGCGGGCCTCGATGACGTCGCCGAGGCGCGTGCCGGTGCCGTGCGCGTTGACGTAGTCGACCTCGCGCGCCGCGACGCCCGCGCGGGCGAGGGCCGCGCGGAGCAGCGCCTCCTGCGAGGGGCCGTTGGGGGCGGTGAAGCCGTTGCTGCGGCCGTCTTGATTGACCGCGGAGCCGCGGATCACGCCCCAGACCGTGTCGCCCGCGCGCAGCGCGTCGGCGAGGCGCTTGAGCACGACCACGCCGCAGCCCTCGGCCCATCCCACGCCGTCGGCGTCGGCCGAGAAGGGCTTGCAGCGGCCGTCGGGCGCGAGGCCGCGGAGGCGGCTGAACTCCACGTGCAGCGCGGGCCGCAGCACGAGCGTCACGCCCCCGGCGAGGGCCGCGTCGCACTCGCCCGCGCGCAGGCTCTGACACGCCATGTGCACCGCCACGAGCGACGACGAGCACGCGGTGTCGAGGGTGACGCTCGGCCCGCGGAGGTCGAGGGTGTACGCGACGCGCCCGGCGGCCATGCCCTGCCCGGTGCCCGTGAGCACGTAGCCGTCGTGGGCCTCGAGCGCCTGGGGGTGGAGCGAGGCGTAGTCCTGCGACATCACCCCGACGAAGACGCCCGTCGCGCTGCCCGCGAGGGCGTGGGGCGCGATCGCGCCGCGCTCGAGCGCCTCCCAGCACGCCTCGAGCAGGATGCGCTGCTGGGGGTCGAGGTGCGCCGCCTCGCGCGGCGAGAGGCCGAAGAACGCCGCGTCGAAGCGGTCGACGTCGTCGACGAAGCCGCCGCGGCGCGTGGTCGCCCGGCCCGGCGCGTCGGGGTCGGGGTCGTAGAGCGCGTCGGCGTCCCAGCGGTCTCTGGGGACCTCGCGCGTGGCGTCGCGGCCCTCGACGAGCAGGCGCCAGAGCGCGTCGGGGTCGGCGACGCCGCCGGGGTATCGGCACGCCGCGCCCACGACGGCGACGGGCGCGTCGGTCGCCGTGGGCGGCGCCTCGCGCTGCTGCAACAGGGCCTTCGCGAGGCGGCGCTTCTCGTCGAGGGAGAGGCTCTTGAGGTCGGTCACGACGGGCCTCGAGGCGAGGCGGCGGACGGTGCGAGCATCGGCGTGATCTCTCAGCAGCGATCGTGCCCGTCGCGCGGCGCGCGGGGTCGCGGCGGCGCACCATCGCATTGCGCAACGCGCTTGCGCAACGCCGTTGCGCAACGACACAACCCGCACGACCGCGCGGCGACGGGCGGCGATTGCGCCGCCGCGCGCGATCCCCGTACCATCCGCCGCCCCGCGGGGCGTCGCCGCCTCCGCTGGCATGCGTGCTGCTCGTCGCAAGACGATCCGTGAGCCCGCGGCGGTGACCCCGTCGGGCGCGGCAGAGGCGTTGGATGACCGGTGTGATCGATCCCAGAGGCGCGTCGGTCGAAGAGAGAGAAGGGCCTCGGTCCGCGGGGCAATCACCCCGGGTGGTGTTCGTGTTCCCCGGCCAGGGCTCGCAGTGGCTCGGCATGGGGCGCCAGCTCCTCGCCGACGAGCCCGTCTTCCGCGAGGCCGTGAGCGCGTGCGACCGCGCGCACCGGCGCCACGTCGACTGGTCCCTCGTCGACGAGCTCGCGGCCGACCCGCCGCGCGAGCGCCTGCTCGACATCGAGTTCGGCCAGCCCGCGATCTTCGCCCTGCAGGTCGGCCTGGTCTCGCTCCTTCACTCGTGGGGCGTCGCGCCCGACGCGGTCATCGGGCACAGCATGGGCGAGGCCGCGGCGGCCTGGGCCGCGGGCGCCCTCGACCTCGACGACGCCGTCGCGGTCGTCGCCCACGCGGTGCGCGTGGTGTTCCGCGAGGGCCGCGACGGGCGCCGTGAGCGCGGTCGCCTCGCGGCCGTCGAGCTGCCGCTCGAGCGCGCCCTGCGCGTGGTCGAGCGCCACCCCGGCGAGCTCTGGGTCGGCGCCGTCAACAGCCCCTCGGCGGCGGTGCTCTCGGGCCACCGCCGCCGCGTCGAAGAGGCCGTCGCAGACTGCAAGTCGCGGGGCGTGCTCGCGCACCTGCTCCCGGTCGACTGCGCCCTGCACTCGCCGCTCATGGACGCGTACGCCGACGCCGTCGCCGACGCGCTCGCCGCGCTGCGCCCGCGGCCCGGCGCGCGCCCGATGTTCTCGACCGTCACCGGCGCGAGGGTCGAGGGCGCCTCGCTCGACGCGGGGTATTTTCGCGGCAACCTGCGCGCGCCCGTGGCCTTCGAACGAGCCGTCGGCGCCGCGGTCGCCGAGGGCTTCGACCTCTTCGTCGACGTGGGCCCCCACCCCGTGCTGCTCGCGAGCCTGCGCCAGTGCCTCGCGCCCCGCGCGCGCTGCGCCGCGCTGCCCACGCTGCGCCGCGGCGCGTCTTCGCGCGCGTGCCTCCTCGAGCTGGCCGTCGGGCTCGCCGCGCGCGGCGCCCCCGTCGCGTTCGACCGGCTGTCGCCGCCGAGCGCCGCGGCGCGCGAAGAGAACCAACAGCTCCGCGTCGCGCGCAGGGGCGCGCTCGACGGCCTCGCGCTCACGGCCACGACGCGCAGGGCGCCGGGGCCCGGCGAGGTCGAGGTCGAGGCGCGCGCGTGGGGCGTGAACCTCCGCGACGTGCTCACCGCGCTCGGCACCTACCCCGGCGACGCGATCGGCTTCGAGTGCGCGGGGGTCGTCGCGCGCGTGGGCGAAGGGGTCGCGGGGCTCGCCGAGGGCGACCGGGTGATGGCGCTCGCGCTCGGGGCCTTCGCGCGCTTCGTCACGGTCGACGCGCGGCGCGCGGCGCGGGCCCCCGAGGGCCTCACGTGGGAGCAGGCCGCGACGGTGCCCGTGGCGTTCCTCACCGCGTGGTACGCGCTGCACGACCTCGCGGGCCTGCGCGCCGGCGAGCGCGTGCTCGTGCACGCCGCGGCGGGCGGCGTCGGCATGGCCGCGGTGCAGGTCGCGCTCGCCCACGGCGCGACGGTGGTCGGCACGGCGAGCGAGCCCAAGCGAGACGCCGTGCGCGCGCTGGGCGTGGCGCAGGTCGCGAGCTCGCGCGACGCGAGCTTCGTCGACGCGGTGCGGGCGTCGACGGGCGGCGTCGACGTCGTGCTCGACGCGCTCGCGGGCGAGCTCGTCGACGCGGGCCTCTCGCTGCTCGGCCCCGGCGGGCGCTTCGTCGAGATGGGCAAGGCCGACGTGCGCGACGCGGCCGCCGTCGCCGCCTCGCACCCCGGCGTCGTCTACCGCGCCTTCGACCTCTGGGACGCCCACCCCGACCGCGTCGCCGCGATGTTCGCTTCGATCGTCGAGGGCTTCGCCGCGGGGACGCTGCGCCCGCTGCCGGTGCGCTCGTTCGCGATCACCGCGGCCGGCGAGGCGCTGCGCTTCATGGCGCAGGCGCGCCACGTGGGCAAGCTCGCGCTGGTGCCGTCGAGCGCCGAGCCCGCCGCGACCGAGGCGCCCGCGCGCCAGGGCGACGACCTCGCGGCGCTCGTGCGCGCCGAGGCCGCGCGCGTGCTCTCGCTGCAAGGCGCCTCGGCGGTGCCGCCCGACCGGCCGCTCAAGGAGCTCGGCCTCGACTCGCTCACGGCCGTCGAGCTGCGCGGGCGGCTCGCGGCCGCCACGGGCCTCGCGCTGCCGGCCACGCTGCTCTTCGACCACCCGACGCCCGTCGCCCTCGCGCGGAGGCTCCGCGAGGAGCGCGACGGCGGCCCGAGCGCGACCCCCGAGACGCGCGCCGCGGCGCGCGACGACGACCCCATCGCGATCGTCGGAATGGCCTGCCGCTACCCCGGCGGCGTGCACGACCCCGAGGCGCTCTGGCGGCTCGTCGACGAGGGTCGCGACGCCATCGGGCCCCTGCCGACCGACCGCGGGTGGAGGCTCGACGGGCTCTACGACCCCGACCCCGAGCGGCCCGGCGCGACGTACGCGCGCGGCGGAGGCTTCGTCGACGACCCCTCGCTCTTCGACGCGGGCTTCTTCGGCATGAGCCCGCGCGAGGCGGCCGCGGCCGACCCCCAGCAGCGGCTCCTGCTCGAGGCGAGCTGGGAGGCGCTCGAGCGCGCGGGCGTCGCCCCCGACGCGCTGCACGAGAGCGCCACGGGGGTGTTCGTCGGCGTCTGCTACGACGACTACATGCGCCTCGCGCCGGGCGCCGACGTGGCGCGCGACGGCTACCCCTTCCTCGGCACCGCGCGGTCGGTCGCGTCGGGCCGCGTCGCGTACGCGCTCGGGCTCCAGGGGCCCGCGGTGACGGTCGACACGGCCTGCTCGTCGTCGCTCGTGGCGCTGCACCTCGCGGCGCGCTCGCTCCGCGACGGCGAGTGCTCGCTGGCGCTGGCGGGCGGCGCGACGGTGTTCGCCACGCCCGAGCCGCTGGTGCTCTTCGCGCGGCTCAAGACGCTCTCGCCCGACGGACGCTCGCGCTCGTTCTCGGCCGACGCCGACGGCGCCGGGTGGGCCGAGGGCGTCGGGGTGCTGGTGCTCGAGCGCCTCTCCGACGCGCGGCGCAACGGCCGCCGGGTGCTCGCGCTCGTGCGCGGCTCGGCGCTCAATCAAGACGGCCGCAGCCAGGGCATGACCGCGCCCAACGGGCCCGCGCAGGAGCGGGTGATCCGCCAGGCGCTCGCCGACGGCGGCCTCGACCCGCAGGACGTCGACGCGGTCGACGCGCACGGCACGGGCACCGCCCTCGGCGACCCCGTCGAGGCGCAGGCGCTCCTCGCGGCGTACGGCCGTGGGCGCGACCCCGCGCGCCCGCTCGGCCTCGGCTCGCTCAAGTCGAACGTCGGCCACGCGCAGGCCGCGGCGGGCGTCGGGTCGGTGATCAAGATGGTCCTCGCGCTCGCGCACGAGCGGCTCCCGCGCACGCTCCACGCCGAGCGCCCGTCGCCGCACGTCGACTGGTCGTCGGGCGCCGTGCGGCTGCTCACCGAGGCCGCGCCGTGGCCCCGCGGCGAGCGCCCGCGCCGCGCGGGGGTGAGCTCCTTCGGCATCAGCGGCACCAACGCGCACGTGATCCTCGAGGAGGCGCCCGACGACGCGACGCCCGACGACGGTCGCGCGCCCCCTGCCCTGCCGCTGGTGCTCTCGGGCAGAACCCCCGACGCGCTCCGCGCGCAGGCGGCGCGGTGGCGCGCGCACCTCGACGGGTCCGACGCTTCGCTGCGCGACCTCGCCTTCACCGCGGCCACGGCGCGCGCGCACTTCGAACGGCGCGCGGTCGCGGTGGGGCGTGACCGGGCCTCGCTCGCCGAGGCGCTCGGCGCCATCGCCGAGGGGCGCGCGCTCGAAGGGGTCGCGCGGCCCGAGCGCGTCGCGGTGCTGTTCACCGGGCAGGGCTCGCAGCGCGTCGGCGCGGGGCGCGCGCTCGACGAGGCGCTCCCGGCGTTTCGCGAGGCGCTCGACGCGGTCTGCGCGGCGATGGACCCGCGCCTCGACCGGCCGCTGCGCGCGGTGATGTTCGCCGAGCCGGGCTCGGCCGACGCCGCGCGGCTCGACGACACCGCGTACACGCAGCCCGCGCTCTTCGCGCTCGAGGTCGCGCTCTACCGGCAGTTGGAGGCGTGGGGCGTCGCGCCCGACCTGCTCCTCGGCCACTCGATCGG
>JBDHVF010000547.1:0-5994 GCA_039809605.1 Polyangiales bacterium
GCCGCAGGCGGCGGGTCGCCGTCACCCGCGGCGTGGCCGCAGCCGAGCGCGAGCGCGACCAGCGCGACGAGGCCGTGCGGGCACCGGGGGCGACGCATCGCCGCGATGGATACCGGCGCGCGGCGGGCGGTGTCCATTTCGCGGCAGCGCGGAGCGACGCCTCTTGCGCGCCTCAGGTGTGCTGATTACCTGATCGTCGTGCGAGGCGATGAGCGCCGCGCCGCGGTGAGGGACCGCGGCGGGCGCGACGCCGAGCCCTACACGCTCAACCCGCGCGGCGCTGGAACGTCGCGCGCCCCGAACGTCGCACCGCGAACGGTGCGGAGGAGATTACGTCATGGCCGCCATCAGCCCCTATCGCCCCTCGGACGTGTTCTCGGACCTGCGTCGCGACATGGACGACGCCTTCGCCACGTGGTTCGGCCGCAGCCGCGCGCCCGCGGGGTGGACGGGCTCCGAGGCGTTCTTCGCGCCGCTCGACGTGCTCGAGGGCGAGAAGGACTTCACCGTGCGCATGGACGTGCCCGGCGTGAGCGAGAGGGACATCAAGGTCACGTGCAACGGCAACGTGCTCACCATCTCGGGCGAGCGAAGGAACGACAAGCCCGAGGGGCGCGGCGCCGTGCGCTACAGCGAGCGCGCCTACGGGGCGTTCTCGCGCTCGATGACGCTGCCCGTCCACGTGGCGCACGACGGCATCCGCGCGCGGTACGCCAACGGCGTGCTCGAGGTGGTGGTGCCCAAGGCGCCCTCGGCGCAGCAGCGCGAGATCAAGGTCGAGACGGCCTGACGGCGCGGCGAGGTGAAGCTCCGCTTCGACGCGCAGCTCGTTCCGCGGGCCGAGCGCGTCACCGCCGCGCACCCGCGCGTCGCGCAACCAGCTCCCTCGCAACGTCGCGCATCGACCGTAGCTCGTAGGGGTCGGTGTTCCGATGCCGCCGCGTTCGAAGCGTGGTTCGATCGTGACGCTGGCGGCGAGAGGCCAGCCGCGGCTCCGCGGAGCCGCGGCGCACCCGCGACGCCGCCAGCGTGCGCGCTGCGCAGTTCGATCGCGACGCTGCCAGCGCGGGTCGCGCTGCGTCGCACGCTCGCCGACGACCTCGCGGATGCGCCGCGGCTCCACGGAGCCGCGGCTGGCCTCTCGCTGCCGTCGTCGCGGTCGAACCGCGCTTCGAACGCAGCCAGCGTCGCGATTGAACCGCGCTTCAAAACCTTCGTCCGGCCTTCGCGCTCCGCGAAATAAGCCGCAACTCCGGCGCGGAGCGCGAGAAAGCGCTTCCGAAGTTGCCGTCGTACGAGGTAGCTCTCGGAGCATGAGGGACACTTCGAAGAAGAGGTCGGCCGCTGCGCCAACGAAGGTTGCGGAGCGCGCCACGGACAAGGCACCCCACGACGTCGAGGCGCTCCGCGAGACGACGCGCAAGCTGGTCATCGAGCTCGACGCGTTCGCGGCGAAGCACGCGCCGTTGACCGCGATCGACCACGACGTGTTCGCGGCGCAGTACCCCGACGCATACTGCGAGGCGCAAGGCACGGCGACGCGCTCGCGCGGCGTGCTCAAAGACGCCATGGACTGGCTGCGGGTGTTTCACCCGGCGCCGGGCGCGCGCGATCACGGAGACCCGGGCTTCGCGGCGACGACGCTCCCGCTGCTCATCCGTTGGACGCGGCGGCTCGCGCTCGCGCTCGCAGACGTGCAGGAAGCCGGTACGTCGGGCGCCGTGGAGCTCGACGCGAAGCGCGAAATCGCGCGCCTGCGCTACCGCAAGACGCGCGCGTCGGTCGACGACGCGCTCGGGCGCAACGAGGCGTGGATCACCCAGCTCAAGGCCCACCTCGACGGCGAGACGCACGCCGAGTTCGACGCCGAGGCCGCGCGGCTCTACCGCCTCGCCGACGCCATCGACGCGTGGCTCGCAGGCGGCGACGCGCTGCTGAAGCACGCGCTCGCGGGCCGCGGGGTCACGGCCGACGTGTCGAAGGCGTGCCGCGAGGCCGCCGATGCGGTCGAGGCCGCGCGCAAGGTGACGCGCAACACGCTCGACGGCGGGCGCGACACGCCCGCGATCAACCTCGTCGAGGGGCGCGTGCTCGTGCTGATGCAGGACGTCTTCAGGTCGGTGAACAAGGCGCGCGCCGAGAAGAAGACCACGCTCGTGCTCCGGCCCGGCGCCGCGTCGCGGCGGATCATTCAGCCCAACAAGCCCCGCGCGACGGAGACGGCGCCCGACGACGCCAGCGGCGCGGCGACCGGCGAGACGCCCGCGGCGACCGCGACGGCGAAGAAGCGCACGAAGAAGCGCGGGCGGTAGGCGAACGGCGCCCGAGCGAAATCGAGGGGTGTTTTGTTGGGCGCGAGGGGCGCTCGGACGAAATCGGGCCGGTCCCCGGTGTCGTCGAGACGGTCCGCGACGAGGTCGAGGCGAGGCGCGACGGCTACGGGGCGCTCTTCGCGCTGGGGGGGCCGCACCGCTCCTCGCGCCATCGGCGCAGGGCCGCGCGCAAGGTGGCCTCGAACACCTTGCCGTGGCCGCCAAGGCGCAGGTGCATGAGTTCGTGGGCGATGACCTCGGCGCGGAAGTCCTCGGGCTGGTCGAGCAGGTCGCGCGAGAACGTGAGCCGTCCCTCGCTCGACGCGCTCCCCCACTTGCGCCGCATCGCGCGCAGCGTCACCCGGCGCACGGTCACGCCGAGCCGCCGCGCCCACGCGGCCACCTCCGCGCGAAACACGTCCTCGTCGGCTGTCGCCTCGTCGCTCATGCCCCGAGCACCTGGAACACCCGGTCGACGAGCGCGGGCACGTCGTCGGTCAGGTCCGAGAGCGAGGCGTAGAGCGCGTAGCGGAACTCCCGCGCGAGCTCGTCGCTCGACTGCCAGTGGGGGTGCTCGGCCACGGCTGCGTCGATGGCCTTCGCGACCTCGTCGGCCCGCGGCACCTTCTCCTGCGTGAAGGTCCAGAGCACCGCGAAACCCTGCGCGCCGAGGCCGCTCTTCTTCGCCGCCTCGCGGGCCTCGTCCTGCTCGCGGCGGAGCTTCTCGACCTTGTCGAGCATCTCCTGCGTGGTCGTCTGCCGCGCTTCGAAGTCGCGCACCACGCGCTCGGCGCGCTCGCCGATGGAGCGCAGCACGGGGTTCACCTCGCCCTCCGTCTCCGCGTCGTCGCGGATGCGCTTGAGGAGGTCCCACACCTTCGTGCCGCCGCCGCCGTCCTTCACGGCTGTCTTCGACAGCCCGGCGGCGTCGAGCTTGTAGGGCTTCGAGTCGTCCTGCACGTCGCCGCCCTGGGCGTGCTTCTGCACGAGCTGCTCGGTCTTGCGGCGGAAGCTCCTGTCGATGGTGATGTTGCTCCCGTACATCGCGCGCAGCACGTCGGCGATGGCCGCGAGCGCCCCGTAGTCGCCCAGGTGCGGGCGCAGGAAGGGGTCGGGCGACAGGATCTCGTAGAGGTCTTCGATCTCGCCCCACGCGCTCGCGAACGCCTGCCGGACGTCCTTTTCGCGGAAGAACTCGACCACCGCCTCGACCTGCTTGTCGCCCTCCAGGCCCTCGCCGATGCCGAGGTACTTCGCGCGCATCTCCTTCATGCGCTTCTCGAAATCCTGCTGGAGCTCCTCGACGCCGTCGATCACGCCGCTCACGTCGGCCGAGTCGAACGCCAGCGCGCGCTCGAGCTTCTCGAAGATGCCCACGTAGTCGAGCACGTAGCCCGCGGTCTTGGCGCGCCCCTCGCCGTCTTCGTAGGGGCGGTTCACGCGCGCGATCGCCTGGAGCAGCACGTGGTCGCGCATCGGCTTGTCGAGGTACAGACAGTAGAGCACCGGCGCGTCGAAGCCCGTGAGGAGCTTCTCGGTCACGATGAGGATCTTCGGCAGCTCGCGCGGGTTGCGGAACGCCTTGCGGAGCTTCTTCTCGCGCTGCTCGTCGAGGTGGTGGCGCTTGAGGTGGGCCTCGTCGTTGTTCGAGCCGCTGATCACCACGGCCGACCACTCGGGCGGGAGGTGCTCGTCGAGCGCGTCCTTGTAGAGGACGCACGCCTCGCGGTCGACCGCGACCACGAATGCCTTGTAGCCCGTCGGGTCGACGCGGGTCTTGAAGTCGTCGGCGAGGTGCTTCGCGACGCGCGCCACGCGCTCGCGGTTTTTGAGCATGTTGCGGAGCGTGACGGCCTTCTCGAGCACGCGGTTGAGCTCCGCGACGTCGCTCACGCCCTCGGCTTCGGCCAGCGAGAGGAACTCCTTCTCCAGCGTCTCGCGGTCGACGCGCAGCTCGTTGGGCGCGAGGCGGTAGTGCAGCGGCACCGTGGTGCCGTCGGCGATGGACTCGCGGATCGAGTACTTGTCGAGGTAGCCCTTCGGGTCGTCGCGGCCGAAGGTCTTGAAGGTCCCCTCGCCATGCGCCGTGCGGTCGATGGGCGTGCCCGTGAAGCCGATGAAGGTCGCGTCGGGCAGCGCGCCCATGAGGAAGTTCCCCAGGTCGCCGCCGCTGGTGCGGTGCGCCTCGTCGACGAGCACCACCACGTCGCGGCCCCTACGCACGTTCGCGGGCATGCCCTGGAACTTCTGGATCGTCGTCAGCACCAGCCCCGAGGGCTGCTTCGCGAGCACCCTCTGGAGGTGCTCCTTGCTCTCGGCGGGCGTGACCGCCGCGCCCACGGCGTCGAGGTTCTGAAAGAGCTGCGTCTCCAGGTCGTTACGGTCGACGATCATCACCACCAGCGGGCTCTCGAAGCGCCGGTCTTCGAGCACCTGCTGCGCGGCCTTGATCATCGTGAAGGTCTTGCCCGACCCCTGCGTGTGCCACACCAACCCGCGCGTCTTCGCCGGGTCGGCCGCGCGCTCGACCACCTTCTCGCTGGCCCGCATCTGGTTGGGCCGCAGCACCACCTTGGCGAGCTCGTCGTCGGTGCGCGTGAAGAGCACGTAGTCGGTCAGCACCCGCAGCACGCGCCCTCGGTCGACGAAGGTCTTCACCAGCGCCTCGAACACCTTCGCCGCGCTCTCCTCGCGCCAGTCGTAGAGGTTCTTGCGCGACGTGGCCCAGGTGGCGCCGTAGTAGAATTTCACGAGGTGCGTGAGCGCGTGGAGCTGCGCCTGCGCCATCTGCTCGGGGCCCTCGCGGTGGTAGCGGCGGATCTGGTCGATCGCGAGCGCGATGCCGTCGGTCTTCTTCGCGGCCTTGCACTCGACCACCAGCACCGGCACGCCGTTGACGGCGAACACGATGTCGGCGCGGATGGGCGTGCCGCTGCCGTTGTCGAAGCGCCACTCGTCGGTGACGATCCATCGGTTGTTCTCGACGTGCTCGTGGTCGAGCAGGCGCACCGGGACGCTGCGGTTCTGCTCGGGCACGAACACCGAGCGCCGGCCAACGAGGTACTCCCAGCTCCGGAGGTTGCCCTCCAGCGTCGGGGTGACAGTCTTCATCTGCTTGATCACGTCGTCGGCGCGGCCCTCGTCGCAGACGCCGGGGTTCAACGCGACGAGCCGCTCGCGTAGCACCGAGGTGATGAGCGGCTCCGCGACGCCGCCGCGCAGGTCCTCAACCGTCGCAGGGGCGAGGTACTCCCAGCCAACGTCCACCGCGTAGCGGACCATCGGGTCCTGCACCGCGGTCTGCTCGGCACCAAGCTTCGCCATGGGGTCACTCCGTGAGGTCGAGGGAGCGCTGCGCGGCCTCGCGCGCGAGCGCAGGGTCGCCGACGCGCAGCGCGCCTGTCATCAGGTCGTGCAGGAGCGCGCGGTAGAGGTCTTCGAGCGCCGCGACGCGCCTGCGCTCGGCGTCGATCTTCGCGTCGATCGCCGAGAGGATCTCGACGATGCGTCGCTGTTCGTCGAGGGGCGGGAGCGGGATCGTGACGGACTTCACGTCGCTCTGGTTGATGCTCACCTGCGCGACAGCAGGCTTTGACATCGCGGCAGGGCCGGGATCGCCGACGGAGCTCTTCTTTGATATGACCTCGTACGGTCATGGTTCGACGTCGCCCCGCCCTCACAA
>JBDHVF010000548.1:0-5988 GCA_039809605.1 Polyangiales bacterium
CGCGGTCAAGGCCGTGCGCGAGGCGCGCGCGAAGGTGCAGGCGCTCAAGGCCGACGACGAGGGCGACGAGGCCGAGGCGGCGCGCAGGGCGCTCACCGAGGCGATCGAGCACTACGACAAGGTCAAGGGCAAGCCCGCGCTCGTGTCGGCCGACGTCGACCCCGACACGGTGGCGCGCATCATCGAGAACTGGACGGGCATCCCCGTCAGCAAGATGCAGAAGGACGACGTCGCGGTGCTGCTCTCGCTCGAGGACCGGCTCCGCGAGCGCGTGCGCGGCCAGGACCACGCGATGAAGATCGTGGCCGAGACCATCCGGGCCTCGCAGGCGGGCGTGTCGAACCCGAACCAGCCCGTGGGCGTGCTGCTCTTCGTGGGCCCGTCGGGCGTCGGCAAGACCGAGACGGCCGTGGCCCTCGCCGACGCCATGTACGGCGGCGAGCGCTTCATGACCGTGATCAACATGTCGGAGTTCCAGGAGCAGGCCGCGCTCTCTCGCCTCATCGGCGCGTCGGCGGGCTACGTGGGCTACGGCGAGGGCGGCGTGCTCACCGAGGCGGTGCGCCAGCGGCCCTACTCGGTGGTGCTGCTCGACGAGTGCGAGAAGGCCGACGTCAACATCATGAACCTGTTCTACCAGGTGTTCGACAAGGGCCAGTGCGCCGACGGCGAGGGGCGCCTCATCAACTTCCGCAACACGATCATCATCCTCACGTCGAACCTGGCGACCGACAACATCATGAAGCTCTACGACCGCGACGAGCCGCCGCCCGTCGACGAGGTCGTGAGCCAGATCCGCCCGGTGCTCTCGAAGCACTTCAAGCCCGCGCTCCTCGCGCGCATGACGATCATCCCGTACGCGCCCATCCCGCGGACGATCATGCGCGAGATCACCGAGATGCGGCTCAAGGGCCTCGCGAAGCGGCTCTACACGAGCCACAAGATCGAGACGCACTTCGCCTCGGAGCTCATCGACGAGATCACGCGCCGGTGCACCGAGGCCGAGACGGGCGCGCGCAACGTCGAGCACATCCTGAGGGGCTCGCTCGTGCCCGCGGTGTCGCGGGTGATCCTCGAGCGCATGGCCGAGGGCCCGCTGCCCAAGCACCTCGACGTGGCCCTCTCGCCCGACGGCGGCTGGCGCATCGAGTTCCAGGAGCCCGAGGCCGTCGCGTCCGCGGCGGAGTAGCGGCGCCCACTCCCCCCTCGACCCGCCCCCCGCCCCGGGGGCGCTGCGTCGCAATTGTCCCGTGCATTCGCGGCGCGTCCCCTGGTAAGGTGCGCCGCGCCGTGGCCGCGCCGGGCGCGCGCGCCCGCGATTGGGGAGACGTCGTTCCCCCGGAAGGAACCACCCGACCGATGCTCGCCCTCCTGGTACGCGTGGATAGCCTCGACGACGGCTCGACCCGCACGTACACGTTCACCAGGTCGCCGGTGCGCATCGGGCGCAACCCCCTGAACGACCTCTCGATCGCGCGGCCCTTCGTGTCGCAGTGGCACGCGGTGGTGCAGTTCGACGACACCGCCGCGGCCTTCTACGACCTCGGGTCGACCAACGGCACCACCTGCAACGGCCAGCGCCTCGGCAAGAACGACCCCGTGGGCATCACCGGGCAGGAGGAGTTCCGCGTCGGGGCGGTGCGCATCACGTTCTCGCGCGCGAACGTCTCCGAGGCGATGGCCGCGCAGCAGCGGCTCAGCATGGTTCCCACGCACGACGCGGGCGTCGGCGAGCACACCATGATGGCCGACGGTCTCGCGGGGGGGCACCCGTCGATCGAGACCGGCGGGGCCACCATGATGATCGACGGCAACGCCATCCTCGCGGGCCTCGCGGCGGGCGCGGCCGCGCAGGCGCAACAGCCCCAGGGGCCGCGGCCCGTCGCGGGCGCCACGCAGCTCGGGCCCGCGCGCGCGCAGCTCCTCGCGCTCGGCCCGCGGGTGACGGCGTACCGCCAGGCGTGGAACGACCTCTACGCGTCGCTCTACGCCGTGCTCCAGCAGACGCCGCAGCACCTCGTGCCCGCGGCGGTGCAGTTCTTCATGGAGCAGTTCCCCGACGTCGCGAGCGAGCCGCAGATGCAGGCGCTCGCGCAGTCGCAGGGGGTGCCCCTGCCCGCGGGCGCGGGCTCGGGCGCGGGCTCGCAGCTCATCGCGCGGCTCGCGCAGGCGCTCATCCCGGGCCAGGCGCCGCCCTCGACGCCCGAGGAGATGGAGGGCTTCCTCGTGCGCATCCTCACGTCGCTCGACGCGTTCGCGACGGCGTTCGTGGGGCTGCGCCAGGGGCACGAGCAGTTCGAAGCCGAGATGGTGGGCGGCTCGCGCAGGAACGCCGCCCCCACGCCCATCGACGAGGCCACCGACCCCCGCGCCGTGCTCGCGTACCTGCTCGACTGGCACGCGCAGGACGCGCAGGCCCGCGCCCACAACCTCACCAGCCAGTACGCCGAGATCATGACCCACCAGGTGGCCCTGCTCAGCGGGCTCATGGAGGGCGTGCGCAGGCTCCTCGCCGACCGCCTCGCGCCGCAGCGCATCGAGCGCGTGGCCGACGAGAAGGCCGCGGGGTTCTGGAAGGTGTGGCCCTTCAAGGCCGGGCTCTACTGGCGGAGGTACATCCGCGAGCACGACGACCTCTCCGAAGACAAGGAGCTGACCACGGCGGTCTTCGGCAAGGTCTTCGCGCGCGCGTACGCCCGCGCCCTCGGAGAAAACTTCGCGGACGCGGGGCCCCGGCGTATAGGTCCCGGGGGCAACGGCTGATCCGGGGATTTCGCATCGCATAGGGAGAGAGACGGTTCCATGAGTCAGCATCCGAGCGCATGGGGACGACTGGTGGGGATCGGCGCGGCGGTCACGCTGGCCGTCGCCTCGGTGGCCGGGGCCTGTTCGAGCAGCAACCAGCAGCAGCGCCCCGCGGTGCCGCTGCCCATCCCCGCGCTCTGCTCGATCGAGGGCCCGCGCACGCCGCCGGGCGCGGTGCCGACGCTGCGCTACGAGCAGTGGGCGAGGCTCCTGCTGCGCGACTACACCCCGGGCTTCGCCGCGGCCAACGCGCGCGACTGCACGGGCCAGCCGGTCGCGTGGCGCGAGTTTCAGGGCAACTGCGCGGAGTACTGCGACGAGCCGGTGAACCAGTTTCGCCCCGAGAGCGAGCGCTGCCGCGTGCCCGCGACCGAGGTGGTGCCGCAGCGGCCCATCACCGACGACGACGTGGTCGTCACGCGCATCGGCGGCAACCTCCGGCTCGTGTGGGTGATCACCGACCGCTACTCGAACGGCGAGGCCGTGGGCCCGGTGGCCCTCACGGAGTTCACCGACGACCACCGCGTGGTGGTGCGCGCGATCGGCACCGTGCGCAACTACCCGAAGCGCGCGCGCATGCGCCTCGACAGTGTGGGCAACCGCCGCGTGCTCGTGCACGAGGGTGAGATCTGCGCCAACGACGAGGACCGCACCACCTGCCGCCGGGCCGCGCGGCTGATGCTCCTGCGGCCCGCGGGTGATGGCGGCGCGCGCTTTCTCCCCGAGGTGCTGCGCAGCGTGCGGGGGCGGTGCTACGGCCCGGCGCGCTTCGAGTTCCAGAAGGACGCGAACGTGACGCTGCCCTCGGGGTGGCGCCGCACGTTCCAGCTCGCGACGGCCATCCAGGTGCGCGACGACGGGGTGCAGGTGCACGAGACCGTGACCGTGCAGGACCGCGACCCGGCGCACCCCGAGGACCCGCCGCGCCCCTACCGCCGCGCCGGTCAGGACCGCGCGGTGTACGTGAGCGGCAACACCTTCGTCTCGTCGGACCCGTCGCTCTGGAGCCGCGTGCTCGCGCAGGAGGGCCGCGTGGACCGCGTCCGCGACGCGGGCGCGCCCCGCGACGCGTCGTCTGACGCGCCCGACGGCGACGTGCCCGACGGGGGCGACGACTTCCGTGGCGACCCGATCGACGGCGGCATCTGAGCGCGCGCAGGGAGAGACACCGATGGAAGCAACCGAACAGAAGACCGGAGTGAGCGTCCGCTGGCTGGTGGCCGGCGCGTTCAGCGCGGCGCCCTCGGGCCGCCGCATGCGCCTCGCGGCCGCGGACCTCGCGCAGGCCCTCGAGGCCGCGAAGGTGAGCGCCCGCGCGACGGTCGAAGACCGCCTCGGCGGCGACAAGACCCGCACGTTCGACGTGTCGTTCCCGACGTTCAAGTCGTTCCAGGCGAGCGAGGTCGTCGCGAACGTGCCGGCGCTCAAGGAGCTGTCGTCGCTCGCCGCGTCGCTCGCGCACGCCGACCCGACGAAGCGCCCCGCGCCCGACGCCGCCGTCGCGAAGGTCGTCGAGCTCGTGGGCGACGGCAAGCTGGCCGCCGCGCTGCGCGCGAAGCTCGGCGTCGCGAAGCCCGCGGTCGAGAGCGCTCAGCCCACCCCGCCCGCCGCGCCCGCGTCGGGCTCGTCGCTCTCGGTCGACGAGCTCCTGTCGTCGGCGCCCGCGCCCGCGTCGCCCACGGCGTCGAGCGCGATCGGGAGCTTTCTCAAGGCCGTGCGCGAGCCCTCGGCGCCCTCGACGCCCCCGTCGGCGGGCCGCGCCGCGCGCGACCTCATCGAGGCCGAGGTGTTCGCCACCGCGATCGACGTGCTGAAGGAGCCCGGCGTCGCCGCGCTCGAGAGCGCGTGGCGCGGCGTGAAGCTGCTCGTCGACGCGTGCCCCGCGGGCTCGGGCATGGCCGTCGACGTGCTCGACGTCACCCCGAAGGACGCCGTCGAGGCCGTGCGCTACGACCTCTCGGAGACCGAGCCCGACGAGCTGCCCGACGCGGTCTTCGTGCACGACCTCGAGGACGAGGTCGAGCGCCTCGGCGCGTGGGCGAACCTCGGCGCCGACTACGACATCCCCGTGATCGCGGGCGTGTCGCACGGGTTCTTCGGCGTCGCCGACCCCGGCGCCGTGTCGTCGCGCGTCGACAGCGAAGACGGGGGCGTGCCCGCGGGGTGGAAGGCCCTGCGCCACGACGAGGCCTCGCGCTGGCTCGCGGTGGTGTCGAACCGCGTGGTGCTGCGCCTCGAAGGCGCGGGCGCGAACAAGCGCGTGGTGTTCGGCTCGCCCGTGATGGCGCTCGGCGCGATGCTCGCGGCGAGCTACCACCGCACGGGCGCGTACGCGCAGGTGGTGGGCGAGAACGTCTCGATGCCGTCGCCGGGCTCGTGGGAGCTGCCCGCGGGCCGCGACGCGGGGATGCTCGTGCCCACCGAGGCGTTCTACTCGGCCGCGACGCAGGCCGCGCTCGCCCGCCTGGGGATCATCGGCTTCGGCAGCCGCCGCAACTCGGCCAACCTGGTGTTGAAGAGCGTGCCGACGGCGCGCGAGGGAGAGGACCTCGTGCCGCTGCCCGCGCAGATCCTCACGGGGCGCATCGTGCGCTTCGCGCGCTGGGTGCTCGCGCAGCTCCCGCCCAAGAGCCCCGAGCCCGACGTGAAGATGCTCTTCGAACAGGCCGCGTCGGTGTTCCTCTTCCCGGCCGCGGCCGAGGCCGCGAAGTTCGAAGCGCAGGTGGTCACCGACAAGAATGGCGCGCGCAGCGTGGTGCTCCAGGTGTCGGCGCACCCGTCGCTCGCGGGCATCATGTTCCACCTCGCCTTCGGGCTGCCGCTCGCGGACTGATACGAGCTTCACGTCAAGTTTGCCGCTTTCGCGTGTGCGACGTGTCCCCCAATCGCGCAGCGGTGCACCTTCTCGTAGCCCCCACCCTCGCAGGCACGCACCTTCTCGTAGCCCCCACCCTCGCAGGCACGCACCTTCTCGTAGCCCCCACCCTCGCTGCCGCGCGCCCCGCCCCCGCGGAGCGAGGGCGTGGCTGACCGTACTGCACCGAGGTGATGGGCTGCCTGCGTCTCGCAGGGGCCCTCGCGCTGCGAGGGCGACCATGGAGCCCCGCGCATTCATCGCTTCTCGCCGCTCGATCGAGATCGACGACGACGCGCGATCGATGCGCTGACGCGGCCAACATCGAG
>JBDHVF010000549.1:0-5987 GCA_039809605.1 Polyangiales bacterium
CGGTACGCGGGGTGCGTCGCGAGCGGCAGGGGCATGGGGCGGGCGTCACCCTCGCGGGTCGTCCACCGGAGGTCGTGCGCGCAGGTGGCGAGCGGGCGACCGGCGAACATGCTCCACGAGAAGCGCGGCGAGAAGGGCGGGCGCTTCGTCGGGTCGAGGCGCGTGATGGGTACGGCGAGCTGCGCGGCGAGCCACGCGACGCCCACGACCGTCGCGCGGCGGGCCGTGTCCATGACGTCTCCATTACCACCGCGCGGGCCCGCGACGCAGCGGCTTTCGCTGGAGCTCCCAGCGGAAGCGGTGGCGTAAAAAAGTTGCGCGCACCCCTCGGGATCGGGCATCGGAGTCGGTGAGGTCGCCGATGCTGAGCGTGGTGCAGGGAGGGGCGCGCCGAGGGCGCGCGGCGGGCGGGTCGTCGGACGCGTGGGTCGCGCCGTGGTGGAAGCTCCTCGGGCGGCGCTACGGGCACGTCTTCCACTCGATGTGCTCGTACATGGGGAGCTTTCCGCCGGGGCTCCCGCGGTACTTCATCGAGCAGTTCAGCGACGCGGGCGACGTGGTGCTCGACCCCTTCTCGGGCCGCGGCACCACCGCGCTCGAAGCCTGCGTGGCCGGGCGCGTGGGCGTGGGCGTCGACCTCAACCCCCTCGCCGCGCTGCTCACCGACGTGAAGGTCGACCCCCCGTCGTTCGAACAGACCGTGCTTCGCATCGCGGAGCTCGAGCGCACCTTCGTGCCCGCCCCCGTGGGCGACCGCGCCCCGCCCGAGATCCGCATGCTCTTCGAAGAGGGCACCACGCTCCCGCAGCTCCTCCACATGAAGGATCGGCTCGACCCGAACGACCGCGTCGACCGCTTCCTGCTCGCGTCGCTCGCGGGCATCCTGCACGGGCACCACACGCGCGACGTGGTGAGCTCGCGGTGCCTGAGCGTCTCGATGCCCAACACGTTCAGCATGTCGCCGGGCTACCTCGAGAAGTACATCCGCACGAAGGGCCTCGCGCGCCCGCCCTTCAACGCCTTCGACAAGCTGCGCCTGCGCATGGAGCACGAGTTCGCCGAGGGCGTCCCCCTGCGCCGCGGCCGCGGCGTGCGCGCCGACGCGCGGTCGCTGAGCAAGGTCGTCGCGCCCGGCAGCGTGAAGCTCATCGTCACGTCGCCGCCCTACCTCAACGTGGTGCGCTACGGAAAGTTCAACTGGATCCGCCTCTGGCTCCTCGGCGAGTCGGTGAGCGACGTCGACGCGTCGCTGCGCGTCGAGCAGACCGACCGGCGCCTCGCGCTCAGCGACCGCCACCGCTTCCGCGGGTACTGCGGCTTTCTTCGCGCGGCGCTCACCGAGTGCGCGCGCGTGCTGCGCGACGACGGCGCGTGCGTGGTCACCATCGGCGACGTGATCAACAAGGAGCACGGCAGCCGCACCCTCGCCACCGAGGCCTGGGACGCGGTGAAGGGCGACGTTCCCCTCGACCTCGCCGCGGTGATCGTCGACGACGTGAACGAGGTGGGCAAGGTCAGCAAGATCTGGGGCGAGGGCCGCCGCGGCGAGGCCACCAAGACCGACCGTGTGCTCGTGCTCCACAAGCGCGGAACCCGCGCCCCGAAGCCCCGCCACGAAGACCCCGTGGCGCTCGTCGAGCGCATCGCGCGCGGAGACGCCCCCGCGAAGCCCGCGCGCCCCGGCGTGGTGCGCGCCTCGGCCCCTGCGTCGGCCAGGGCCCGCGCCGCGCGTCAGTAGCGAAACACCGCGCCCATGTCCGAGGGGAAGGGCACGAACACCACGTTCGAGCGCTCGAACACGCGCGAGCCGCTGTGGTCGGTGACGTTGCGCGCGTTGCCCGCGGTGACGAAGAAGCCCACGCGCTCGCCCACGGCGGGCTGGTGGCCGGTCATGGGCCTCCAGCGCCCCGGGTCGTAGTACCAGTTCATCGCGTAGCCCGAGGGCGGGCCGCCGTTGCGATCGAGCCCGCGCCAGTACTGGATGCACCCCGACGTGTACCAGCGCCCGTCGACGTAGAGCACGATCCAGAGCGTGTACTGGAGGTCCTCTCCGGGCGTGATGAAGGGCACGTCGGGCCACGAGCCGGGGCCGTCTCTGCGCGTGAAGTCGATGTAGACGCCGTCGGCGCCGAGGTCGAGCGCGGTGATGCGCGCGGTCTCGGCCCACGTCGCCACGTCCGAGGGCGAGTTGAGCACCGTGGCGCTCGCGAGGTCGAAGTCGGTGGGCACGTCGGGAGGGCCCGCGTCGGGCGGCGCGTCGCACGCGACCATAACATCGCGCGCGGTGATCGGGCCGAACCAGCGCACGAGCTCGTGCACCATCTGCCAGCGCAGGGTGAAGCTCGCGGGCGCCGTCGGCGCGGCGAGGCCGATCTCGAACGCGTGCGTGGCGCCCGGCGCAACGGAGACCCCCTCGTCGAGCCAGACGCGCGCGTCGCCGGGGTGCAGCGGGTCGTGGTCGCCGACGGCGCCGAGCTTGTAGCCGCCCGCGCGCGTCCACGTGGCGGAGCCCGTGTTGCGCACGACCACCGTCGCCGTCGCGGCCCTGCCGCACGCGAGCCGCTCGGGGAAGGTCACGCTCACGACCTCGGCGTCGTCTTCGGCCGCGGCCGCGTCGCGCGCGGCGTCGATCGCGCTCGCGTCACGCACGGTCGCGTCGACGGGCGCGTCGAGCGCCGCGTCGGCGGGGAGCGCGTCGCTCGCGACGACGTCGGGCGGCGCGACGTCGGGTGCGGCGTCGACGAGCGCGACGTCGTCGGGGGTGACCTGCGGCTCGACGGTGTCGGCCGCGCACGACGCGAGCGCGACGAAGCCCGATGCCCAGACGGTCGTACGCCATCGCATGTGAGTCGGAGCCTCCCGCGGGCTGCGACGCCCGTGCGCGAGAGCTTCCACGAGTTCGCGGGCGGTCGCAACGGCTGTCGCTACGCCCGGCGAAGCGCGAGCGATGCGAGGTGGCGCTCGAGCGTCGCTCGGCTGGCCTCCGAGAGCGGGAGGTGCGGCCCTTCGAGGCGCCACGCGTCGTGAAAGCGCCCGAGCGTCTCGTCGACCGCGCCGAGCACACGCGACACGTCGGCATTCGCCTTCTCGGCGAGGCGCTCGAAGTCGCTGCGGAGCACGTCGCCGAAATGCTTCTTCTTGAAGAAGCGCAGGGCGAGCTCGCTCTGCCGGGGGATGTACACGACCGTCGAGAGGAGGTCGTACGCGGGCGCGAGCCTCGCGTGCCGCGGGTCGGGGTAGTAGAGGGACCAGTTCTTCAAGTGCGCGTCGTGGTTGCCGATGAGCACCATGAACGCGAGGCGGCGCACGTACTCGACGAAGTCATCGGGGCCGCACACGGCCATGACCACGCGCCCGATGGACTCGAAGGTCGCCGCGAGTCTGTCGCCGGGGTAGTCGTTGTGCTTGTTGTCTGGCTGGCGATCGAAGACCTGCGCGAAGTCCTCTTGATGGATGCGCTCGCCGCCGTCGCCGCGGTCGTACCGGCGGCATAGGAAGGCGTAGGGCTCGTCGAAGTCGAGCTCATCGGGCAGGCCGGTGATGTCGCGCCACGGCACCACGTCGTGCTCGGGCACGCGGATGCCGACCCGCTCCGCGAGCGAGAGCATGGCGCGCTCGTGCTCGGGCACGCGGGGGTGCGCCCGATCGGGGAGCTTCGCGATCCATCGACCGCCCCGCCCCGTCACGGGGAGCGTCCACTTGTCGGCGTCGCGCATCACCGAGAACTTGAGCTGCATCCCCGCGAGCGAGAACCGTAGTGCTTGCGCGGGCAGCACCGGCGCGTCCTGCGGGAGCGGCGCCTCTTCGAAGCGTTCGAGCTCGTCGTCGACCTCGCGCACGGTCACCGCGCCCGGGAGGTCTTCGCCGAGCGCCGCGAGCAGCGGTCCGTGGAGCCGTGGCTCGACCTGAGCCTTGCGCGCGAGCAGCTCGCGGAGCGCGCTCCCCTCCTCGGGGAGGTAGTTCTGAAAGAAGGCCGGCAGGCGACCGAGCGGGGCGGTGTAGTCGAGCGCGGCGAGGTCCTTGTCTTCGAACCAGCGACCGAGCACGGGCCGCTGCGGCAGACGGACGTAGCTGCTTGTAAAGCGAAACACCCAGCGCCCCCCGTCGTGCAGCCGCAGGTCTCCGACGTGCGTCCCTCGGAGCCAGACGCGCAGCATCAGGCCGCCCCCGAAAGGGGCCTCGGAGCGCCCGGCGTGCCGTCCTCCTCGTCTTCGTCGGGCGACGCGAGGGCCGAGAGCGGCGGGCTGTCGTCGGCGCCCCACTCCGCCTGGCGCTCGAAGAAGTCCCTCATGCACTTGCGGAGCGCCTGTGCCCTCAGCGCCTCGAAGGTCGCGAGGTCTCCGCCGCGGAGCGCGTCGCGCGCGTCGTACGGGATCGCGTGGGAGTCGAGCACCGCCCTGTCGTCGCACGCCTGGATGCGCGCGAGGAGCTCCGTCGGCGGCATCGCCGGGTGCAGCAGGCGCAGCGCGAGGCTCGCGTCGCCGCTCGCGGTGAGGCGCACGAGCGGCGACCCTTCGGCGTCCTCCGACAGCGCCCCGACGTCGCAAGGGCCGCCGTCGCGCAGGTCGCGCGGCTCGAGCGACGCGAGCGCGCAGCACTGGAGCCGCGTGCGGGCGGTGCGAAAGCTCACGGCGCCGAGGTCGTAGATCGCCTCCGCGGGCGCGGCGGGCGCGAGGCCGAGGAGGCGCTGCACCGACTCGTGCTCGTCGTACACGATCGCGCGGAGGTGCTGGCGCAGGTCGGTGATCGCGCCAGCCAGGTGAAGGCCGCACAGCCCCCGCCAGAGCCACCGCCGGAGCAGCGTGACACTCCGCGCCGAGGGCGAAGGGAACGCGTCGAAGAAGCGCCCGAGCACGATCAGCGGGAGCGCGTAGGGGTTGAGCGCCTCGTGCGGGATCGCCCCGCGCTCCCTCAAGAACGTGGCCGTGGCCGCGAGGGCGCGCTCGGTGCGACGCACGGCGAGGTCCATGCGCGCGGGGTCGAGGTCGTTGGGCAGCGGGCGGTCGAGGGGCAGCCCCTCGATGGCGAGCAGCGTACGCAGCGCGACGTCCTCGCTCACCGCGCCCCAGCCCGTCGACGCGACGGCCGCGCTCACGCCCGCGAGGCCCTTCGGCTCCTCGGCGCTCACGTAGAGCGCGTGAAAGACCTCGGCGTCCGTCATCCGCGCGCCGGTGCGGTTGATCCGCTCGAAGATGACGCGCAGCACGCCCTCGTCGTCGGTCTCGACCACGTACCCCGGCAGCCGGAACTCGCGGAGCCTCTTGCCGACGTCGAGCGCGAGCGCGCGCCCCTGCGGCGTGAGCGCCTCGCGGTGATCGAGGAGCCACTCCATGAGCCTCGCCGTGTCGAGCAGCACGGTCGTGGGAACGAGGCGCGTCGAGGCGCCGCGCGCCCCGCCTTGCGCGCGTCGCTCCCACACGAAGGTCTCGTCGACGAGGTCGAAGCAGAGCGACGGCTCTCCCGCCGTCGGCGATCGGAGCGTCGCCTCGACGAGCGTCGCGACGCGCTGCTGGCCGTCGACCACCCACAGGGCGTCGGCGCGCTCCGGGGCGGTGATCGTCACGCCCCCGAGCTCCACCACGCTGCGCGGCGCGGGACGCTTCCAGAAGAGCAGCGTGCCGACCGGGTACCCGCGAAAGATGCTGTCGAGCAGCGCGGCCTTCTCACCCTGGCCCCAGCGCATCCCGCGTTGAAAGCCAGGCACGCGGATCTTGCCGTCGCCCACCGCCGCGAGCAGGTCGTCGACCGCGAAGCTCGTCGCCTCGGGGCGCCGTTCGAGCCGTGGCCTCCTGGCGTGCGTGTCGTGGGGCGGCATCGAGGAGCATCCTCCGCTCCAGCCGCACCGGGCGCAAGCAGACGCTTCGTCGACGCGGGTGGTCGAGCACCACGTCACGGGGCACGTCCGCATCCAGGTCCGGCAGGTCGCGGCGCGCGTCTTCGGGACCGTCGGCGCGTGCGTCGATGGGCGGCTCGACTTCGGCGAGGTC
>JBDHVF010000550.1:0-5961 GCA_039809605.1 Polyangiales bacterium
GGGGGTCTCCGTCGGGCGCGTCGAGCGACGCCACGCGCCACGCGGCGCGCGCCACCTCGCGCGCCGCGCCGTCGGCGAGCGAGAGCGCGCGCACCGACGCGCCCACGCCGTCTTCGAAGGCCGCGAGCACCTCGCCGCCCCGGGCGCGCGACACGACCGCGCGGCCGTCGTCGAGCGCGAAGGGCGGCAGGGCGTGCTCGCGCTCGGTGGCGCCGGTGCGCGCGTCGATCACCCGCACGACGCCGCGGCCGCCGACGTTGCCGAGGGCGAAGACGCGCGCGGGGTCGTCGGTGAGCGCGAGCGTCTCGAGCGCGGCGGGGAGCCGGCCGGCCTCGCCGCCCCAGACGGCCTCGAGGCGCATCGCGGCGGGCGCGGGGGTGGTGGTGCGTGCCATCGCGCCGCCCCGCTCAGTGCACGGCCTCGCCCAGGTACGCGCCCTGGATGCGCGGGTCGCTGGCGAGCTCCGCGGCGTCGCCCGAGAGCACGATCTCGCCGGTCACCAGCACGTACGCGCGCTGCGCCGCCGCGAGGGCGCGGCGCGTGTTCTGCTCGACCAGCAGGATGGTCGTGCCCTGCTCGCGGATGCGCCCGATGGCCTCGAAGATCTGGTCGACCAGCACCGGCGCGATGCCCAGCGAGGGCTCGTCGAGCAGCAGGAGCTTCGGCCGCGACATCAGCGCGCGCGCGATCGCGAGCATCTGCTGCTCGCCGCCCGAGAGCGTGCCCCCGAGCTGCGTCATGCGCTCGCCGAGCCGCGGGAAGAGCGACACCGCCTGCGCGATCCCCTTCGCGATCGCCGCGGGGTCGCCCACGGTGTACGCGCCCATCTCGAGGTTCTCGCGCACCGTGAGGTTGGGGAAGATCGCGCGCCCCTCGGGCGACAGCGCCATGCCCATCGCCACGAGCGAGTGGGGCTGGGCGGCGTTGATGGACCTGCCTTCGAACGTGATCTCGCCCGACCGCACCGGCAGCGCGCGCGCGATGGCCTTGAGCGTCGTGGTCTTGCCCGCGCCGTTCGCGCCGATCAGCGCCACCAGCTCGCCGCGCCGCACCTCGAGGTCGATGCCCTTCACCGCGCGGATGCCGCCGTACGCCACCTCGAGGCCCCGCACCGTGAGCAGCGCCTCGGTGGCCGCCGCGTCGGCGCGCGGCGGCGTCGGCGCGGGCGAGTCGCCCCCCTTGCCCAGGTACGCCTCGAGCACCTTCGGGTGGCTCTGCACCTCCTGGGGAGTGCCGTGGGCGATGGTCTCGCCGCGGTCCATCACGTGAACGAGCTCGCACACGTTCATCACGACCTGCATGTTGTGCTCGACGAGCACCACCGTGAGGTCGAAGCGGTCGCGCAGCTCGTGGATCTGCCGCTTGAGCACCTGCGCCTCGGCGCTGTTCATGCCCGCCGCGGGCTCGTCGAGCAGCAGCACCTTGGGCGCGAGCATCAGCGCGCGGGCGATCTCGAGGCGCCGCTGGTCGCCGTAGGGCAGCGACGAGGCGCGCGCCGCGGCCGCGCCGTCGAGGGCGAAGATCTCGAGCAGCTCCATCGCGCGCTTGCGCATCGCGAGCTCGTCGGCGGCGTAGCGACGGTTGCGCAGCACCACGTCGAGGATCGTCGCGCGGCTCGTGCGGTGGCTCGCCACCAGCACGTTCTCGAGCACGCTCATCGTGCCGAAGAGCCTGATGTTCTGGAAGGTGCGCGCGACGCCGAGGTCGGCGATCTTCCACGCGGGCGTTCCGTCGATGCGCCTGCCCCGAAAGCTCACCGCGCCGCGCGTGGGCGCGTACACGCCCGTCACGCAGTTGAACACCGTGGTCTTGCCCGCGCCGTTGGGGCCGATGAGCCCGAAGATGCTCCGCTCGGGCACCTCGAAGCTCACGCCCCCGACGGCCCGCAGGCCGCCGAAGACCATCTCGACCCGGTCGAGCGAGAGGGCCGCCGTCACCGCGCCGCCTCCGTCTTGCGGGCCGGCAGGAGCCTGCGCAGGCCCGAGAGCGTGAGCTCGCGCGAGCCGAGGAGCCCCTGCGGGCGCCAGAGCATCATGCCGATGAGCAGCGCCGCGTACACGATGAGCCGGTACTGCTGCACGCTCCGCAGGAGCTCGAGCGACACGGCCACGAACACGCCGCCCACGATGGCGCCCGTGATGCTCCCCAGGCC
Organism: Polyangiales bacterium; assembly: GCA_039809605.1. Taxonomy (GTDB): domain Bacteria; phylum Myxococcota_A; class Polyangia; order Polyangiales; genus CAISKJ01. Next base: position 2,153 of record JBDHVF010000550.1, read on the forward strand.
GCCGAAGATGATCATGACGAGCATGTCGACGGACTTGTCGAGGCGAAAGGCCCCCGGGTCGATGTGCTGCCCGCCCGTGGCGTCGTGCGCGAACATGCAGCCCGCGAGGCCCGTCAGCATGGCGCTCACCGCGAAGGCCAGCACCTTGTAGCGCGTGGTGGGCACGCCCGCGGCCTCGGCGGCGATCTCGTCTTCACGAATCGCCGCCAGCGCGCGGCCGTACGAGCTGTACGTGAGGTTCCACACGGCGAGGGTTCCGAGAAAGGCCGCGCCCCAGATCCACGCGAGCGTGGCGTACGCGGGGATGCTCTCGGCGCCGAGGGGGAAGCCCTGCGAGCCGCCGAGCGCCGGCGTGCTCTCGATGGTGATGCGGATGATCTCGCCGAAGCCCAGGGTCACGATCGCGAGGTAGTCGCCACGCAGGCGCAGCGACGGCACGCCCACGGCCACGCCCGTCGCGCCCGCGGCGGCGATCGACGCGAGCGCGGCCACGATCAGCGTCACGGGCGCCATCGACTCGCCGAGCCGGCGCTCGAGCGCGACGGAGGTGAACGCGCCCGCGTAGGCGCCCACGGCCATGAAGCCCGCGTGGCCGATGGAGAACTGCCCCGTGGTGCCGTTCACGAGGTTCAGCGCCACGGCGAGCATCACGTTGATGCCGCAGACCGACATCACGCGCACCACGTAGGGGTCGAGCGCCTGGCCGGCGGCGTACTGCACGCCCACGAGGCCCGCCAGCACGCCCGCCACGATGACGATCTTTCGGAGCATCGGTGATCGTGCGACTTCTACCAGGGAACGGGCCTCCCACGAGAGGGCGAAGTGATGCGCCCGGACATCCCCCTCGCTGCGGGCGCGACTCCCCCGGTGCCCCGCGGCGGCCGTCGCGGTAGTCTTCGCGCGAGAGGCCACGAGGTTGACCATGCACACCGACGACGACCTGCAGGCGCTGCTCGACGCGGCCGACCCCGCGACGCGCCGTGACTTCGCGTGCGCGGTGGCCGAGCGCCTCTGCGAGCGCTACGAGGAGCGCTTCGGCGCGCCCGTGCCCGAGCGCGACGTGCTCGCCGAGGCCATCAAGCGCGCGCGACAGAGCCCCGACGCGGGCCAGGATCACCCCGACCTCATCGCGTACGCGGGCCGTCACCCCGCGCCCGCGCGCGACATCGCCTCGACGCTCGCGCTCGCCCTCTGCCCCTCGGCGCAGGCGTGGGAGATCGCGCAGCTCCTGCCCGAGCTCTGCGCCACGCGCGACGACGCGAGCGACGAGCGGCGGTGGATGCGCGAGCGGCTGCACGCCAGCCTCGCGGCCGCGCAGCAGACCGTGCTCCCCCCGTCGCCCGACGTCACCCGCAAGATGCGCCCCGCCTCGCCCCCCGACGGAGTCAAGCGCTGAGCGCCCACCGCACCCACCGAGGACCGATGCCCGAGCGACACCCCCTGCCCCTGCTCGCCTCGCGCGAGGCCGAGACCCGGCTCTGCACCTACTGCCCCAAGCTCTGCCGCCCCGCGTGCCCGGTGGGCACCGCCGAGGCGCGCGAGGCCGTGATCCCGTGGGGCATCATGCGCGCGATGGGCGAGCTCTCGCGGGGAGACGTCCCCGAGGGGGCCCAGGCCTCGGTGGCCGCGACCGCGTGGGCCTGCACCCGCTGCGGCAACTGCCGCACGCTCTGCCTGCTCGACAACCCCGTGCCCGACACCCTGCTCGACGCGCGCGCCGACGCCTTCGCCGCGGGCCTCGCGCCCGAGGCCGCGAGGGCCGTGTCCGAGGGCTTTCCCGCGCGCCTCGAGCGCATCGAGCGGGCGGCCGAGAGCCTCGGGCCGGTCGACGTCCCGCGCGGCGACGGGGGCACCGCGTGGATCCCGGGCTGCACGTCGGTGCTCTTCGAACCCGAGGGCATCGCCGCGGCGGCGCGCGCGGTGGCGAGGCTCAGCCCCACGGGCGGATGCACCGTCGTGACCGACTTCTGCTGCGGCGCGCCGCTGCTCGACGCGGGCGACCGCGAGGGGTTCCTCAAGCACGCGCGCCGCGTGGCCGCCGACCTCGGCGCGTACTCGCACGTCGTGACTGGCGACGCGGGCTGCGCGCACACCCTCAAGGTGCTCTACGCCCGCCTCGGCGCGGCGCCGCCGCGGTGGGAGCGCGTCGAGCACGTCGCCGAGCTCGCCGCGCGCAACACGCACCTCCTCGAGCGCGTCGACGAGCCCCGCACGGTGATCATGCACGACGCGTGTCGCCTGGGCCGGGGGATGGGCGTCTACGAGGCCCCGCGCGCCGTGGTGTCGGCCGTGACGGGGCGCGCCCCCACGGAGCTCCCCAACCACCACGAGCGCTCGACCTGCTCGGGCGCGGGCGCCCTCCTGCCCGTGACGCGCCCCGAGACCGCGAAGGCCATCGCGCGCACGCTGGCCGACGAGGTGCGCGAGGTGGCCGCCGGGCGCGAGGCCGTGGTGGTCACGAGCTGCCCCGCGAGCCGTCGCGCGCTCCGCGACGCGGGGGTCGCCGCCGAAGACCTCTCCCTCTGGATCGCCCGCGGCCTCTCGCGGTAGAAGCGTCGGCCACAGGGAGGAGCGTCGCGTGGGGCGAGAGATCGAACTTCTGGTGAACCCGGCCGCGGGCGGAGGCCGGGCGGGGCGGCTGCTCGGTGACATGACCCGCGAGCTGGCCCGCGCGGGCTTCTCGGTGAACATCCACCGCACGTCGGGGCGCGCGGGGCTCGTCGACCTCACGCGGCGGCTCGTGAAGAGCGCCTCGCCGCTCGTGGGCGTGATGGGCGGCGACGGCACCTTCCACGACGCGGTCAACGCCCTGCTGCTCGACGACGGCACGGTGCTCGACGCGTCGGCCACGACCTTCGCGGTGCTGCCCGCGGGCACCGGCGGCGACCTCGCCGCGCGCACGCTCTCGATGCCCACGGCGCCGGGCGCCATCGCCGACTGGCTGGTGCGCGCGGCGCCCTCGCCCCTCGACGTGGGGCGCCTCGAGTACGTGAGCCACGCGGGCGCCCCGGCCACCACGCTCTTCGTCAACATCGCGAGCTGCGGCATGAGCGGCCGCGTCGACGAGCTCGTGGCCTCGGGGCCGAAGTGGCTCACGGGCAAGGCCGCGTACTTCGTCGCGAGCTCGCGCGCGCTCGTCGGGTGGCGGCACAAGCGCGTGCGCGTCGAGGTCGACGGCGAGGTCGTGTTCGACGCCCCCGCGCTCACGGTGGCCGTCGCCAACGGCAAGGCCTTCGGCGGCGGGATGCGCGTGGCGCCCGACGCCGACCCGGCCGACGGGCTGCTCGACGTGGTGGTGCTCGGCAACCTCCCGCTCGTCGAGCTCGCGCAGGTCTCGCGCACCCTCTACGACGGCACGCACGTGCGCTCGAAGAACGTCCACACGGCGCGCGGGCGCGTCGTGAAGGTCCACTCGACCGAGGCGGTGCTGCTCGACGTCGACGGCGAGACGCCGGGGCGCGTGCCGGGCACCTTCACCGTGCTGCCCGGCGCCCTCTCGCTCCTGCGGGCGTAGCGCGCGCGATGTCTCGCCCCCGCCGCATGCGCGTCGGCGCGCTCGAGCGCGAGGCGGGCGTGACGCGCGACGTGATCCACCACTACGTGCGCCTCGGGCTCGTGCCGCCGCCCGAGAAGTCGAGCGCCACGGTGGCCTGGTACGACGGCCGCCACCTCGAGGCCCTGCGGCGCGTGCGGTCGCTGCGCGCGCGCGGCCTGTCGCTCGCCGACATCGGCCGCATGCTCGCGGGCCCCCTCGACGCGCTCGGCCAGCGCGGCCTCGGCGACGCCGCCGCGCTGCTCGCCGGGCGCGA
>JBDHVF010000551.1:0-5955 GCA_039809605.1 Polyangiales bacterium
GCGGCGAGTGCCTCGACATGCTCCAGGCGATGAACACGGGCCACGACGGGTCGCTCACCACGACGCACGCGAACTCGCCGCGCGAGGCCATCAACCGCCTCGAGGTGCTCGCGCTGATGTCGGGCATCGACCTGCCCGCGAGGGCCATCCGCGAGCAGATCGCCAACAGCGTTCACCTCGTGGTGCAGCAGTCGCGCTTCTCCGACGGGTCGCGCAGGGTCACGGCCATCACCGAGGTCGTGGGGCTCGACGACAACTTCGAGATCCAGCTCCGGCCGATCTTCGAGTTCCTGCGCACGGGCACCGGGCAGGAGGGCAAGGTGCTCGGCGAGTACCGCGCGACGGGCTACCTGCCGTCGTTCCTCGACTCGTTCATCTCGCTCGGGCTCGTGCAAGGGAGGGACTACCTGTGAACCCCTCGGCGCAGACCACGCTCATGGGCTGGATGTCGGTGCTCCTGCTGGCGCTCGGCGTCGCGTCGGTGATCTACATCACCCTCACCGACCCCGAGAGCCTGCTCGCGAAGCTCTACGCCGACTACACGAAGCACCTCGACGCCGAGCTCCGCGGGCTCTTCATTCAAGAGCCCACCGGCAGGGTCATCGCCAACTGGCAGATCGGCATCTGCGTCGCGCTGGTGACCATCCACGTCGTGACCCAGGAGCCCGTCTCGTTCCTCTCGCTCTTCGTCGCGATCGGGCCGCAGATCTGGCTCATCGACGCCAAGACCAAGCGCCAGGACAAGATCGAGCAGCAGCTCGACTCGTTTCTCACCGCGCTCGCCAACGCGCTCAAGGCCTCGCCCTCGCTCGGCGACGCGCTCGGCAACACCGCCACCCTCCTGCGCTCGCCCCTCAAAGAAGAGCTCGAGCTCACCATGAAGGAGACGCAGCTCGGCATGCCGCTCGACCAGGCCATTCTGAACATGGGCGGCCGCGTCGGGTCGCGCGCCTTCGCGGGCGCGCTCACCACGGTGCTCATCGGGCGGCAGACGGGCGGCGACCTCCCGCGCATCCTCGAGACCTCGGCGTCGACGCTGCGCGAGATGGCGCGCCTCGAGGGCGTGGTGCGCACCAAGACCGCCGAGGGCAAGGCGCAGGCGTGGGTGCTCGGCGTGATGCCCCCGATCCTCATCGGCATCTTGAACTGGATCGACCCCGAGTGGCTCACGCCGCTCAACACCACGTTCATCGGCGGCATCATCTGGCTGGTGGCCGTGCTCTTCTGGGTCGCCGCCGTGGTCCTCGCGCGCAAGATCCTGGCCGTGGACATCTGAGGGAGAGGGGAGCCCCGCGATGACGCCCACCACGCAGCTCTTCGAGTACCTGGCCCTGGGGCTCATGACCCTGGGCCTCGGGCTGTTCGTCTACCAGCTCGCGCTCACGCCCGCGGAGATCCAGCCCGACGTGGGGGTCAAGGGCCTCAAGCGCAAGGCCGTGCTCGACGAGGGCGGGCCCTTCAACACGCTCGAGCCCCTGATGCGCTGGCTCGCGGCGCGCATCGCCTCGCTGCCCATCGACGACACGCGCGAGAAGATCAACACGCAGATCCGCCACGGGGGCGAGTACCTCGGGCTCATGGCCGACGAGTACCTCGCGCTCTGCGTGCTGGGCTCGGTCTTCTTCGGCGCCGTGGGCCTCGCGCTCGACGCCTACGCCGAGATCGGCGGCATCTTCGTGCTCATGCTCGCGGCCTTCGGGGCGATCCTGCCGCACCTGCAGGTGTCGGGCGAGATCGAGCGGCGGTTCAAGCAGGTCAACCGCGGCCTGCCCTTCGCGATCGACCTGGTGGCCCTCACCATGAGCGCCGGCCTCGACTTCCCCGGCGCGCTGCGGCAGGTGACCGAGAAGACCTCCGACAAGAACGACGCGCTCTACGAGGAGATGCAGCGCATCCTGCAGGAGCTCGAGCTCGGTCGCACGCGCAAGCAGGCGCTCCTGGCCTTCGCCGACCGCTGCCCCACCGAGGCCGTGAAGGACTTCACGCAGGCCGTGGTGCAGGCCGAGGAGAAGGGCAACCCGCTGGCCGACGTGCTCCAGATCCAGGCCACGATGCTCCGCATGCGGCGCAGCGTGGCCGCCGAGGAGAGCGCCGCGCGCGCGGGCGTGCTGATGATGGGCCCGCTCATGCTCATCTTCGCGGTGATCATGATGATCATCCTCGGGCCCTTCGCCGTGAACATCATGTCCGGCCACGGTATCTGACCGGAGAGGTACGAACCCCATGGCGACGCCGCAGCTCGATGTCTACCTCCCCGACGGCACGGTGCAGAACTTCCCGCTCACCGACGAGCGCGTGGTGGTGGGCACGTCGACCAAGTGCCAGGTGATGATCGACCGCCCCGAGCTCGCGCCCGAGCACCTCCTGCTCTCGCCGCGCCCCGACGGGTGCTGGGTGGCGGTCGCGCGCGGCGTGGCCACGCCCACCCTCGTCGACAACATGCCCTTCGAACGCGGCATGGTGACGTGGGGCAAGCCCATCCAGGTGGGCCAGGTGCGCATGGTGCTCGACGACGGCACCCGCGCCCGCGCCAAGAAGGACAAAGACAAGGACAAGAAGGAGGAGAAGGTCTCCCCCGTGATCCTCGTGGCGGCCGTGGTGGTGATGGGCCTGGCCGCGTGGACGCTGCTCACGGAGCCGACCAACCTCGCGCCGCCGAGCCGCGTGTCGACGCCCCCGCCCGCGCTCTTCGACGACCTGAACCGCCCGTGCCCGCAGGCCGACCCGTCGCTCATCGCGTCGACGGCCGACGAGAGCACGCGCATCGCGCTCTCGAAGGCCGAGCGCATGCCCTTTCGCACGCAGGACGGCATCGAGGCGGTGACCTACTACGCGCAGGCGGGGGCGTGCTTTCGCGCGGCGGGCAACGCCGAGGCGTCGGCCGAGGCGATGCGCCGGGCCAACGCGCTGCGCGCGCGGCTCGAGGAGGAGTACACCGCGCACCGCTTCAGGCTCGAGCGCGCGCTCGAGCAGACGCGCTACGAGGACGCGCTCTACGAGGTGAAGATGCTCACCGCGCTGGTGTCGCACCGCCGGGGGCCCTACCTCACCGCGCTCAACACGCTCGAGCGACAGCTCACCATTCGCATCGACCAGGCCGCCGCCGCGAACCGCTAGCGCACCGAGGCAGAGAAGCACCGATGTCGACCCCGCACACCCGCCGCCTCCCCGTGCTCTTCGCGCTCGTCGCGCTGGCGTCGGGCGACTGCGCGCCGTCGCCCGAGATCACGTTCTGCCAGGCCGACGCGATGCGCCTCACGATGATGACCGAGGCGGGCGCGCGCACGATGATGTACGTGTACCCGGTGCTCTACGTCCGCGTGTACGGCAGCGCGTGGCTCGAGGGCACCATCAACAGCATCACGGTGCTCAACGGGAGCACGCCCCTGCGCATGTACTCGAGCCTCGACTTTCTGGTCGACCCGGGCGGCGCGTACCAGTGCTACTACGCCTCGGGCGGCCAGCCGAACCAGGGCCTCGGGCCCATCGACATCACGGGCCTGAACCCCGCGTCGATCTCGGTGCGCATCGCCGTGACCAAGATGGGCTCGTCGCCCGAGGTGCTCACCATGCCCATCGGGCGCCTGAGGCCCCTGACGGGCACGATGATGCCCAACTTCGACTGCACCTCGACCCACTGCGGCCGCTGACCGCGGTCCCTACACCCGAGCGCGGGCGGTGGTGTATAACTGCCGCCGCTCTGGGATGGAACCCCTCGCTCGCCCCCTCGCCATCGTCTCTCTCGCCGCGGCCCTGACGGGGGCCTGCGCGTCGCGCGGGGCCGCCTCGCAGCCGGTCACCACCGACCCGATGGCGGGCGTGACCGCGCGGCAGCTCTACGACACGGGCATGACCGCGGCGCGCTCGGGCGACCTCGTGCGCGCCGAGCAGTACCTCGTGGCGAGCATGCAGCGCGGGGGCATCCCCGAGGCCGTGGTGCTGCGGCAGCTCGTGAGCGTGTGCGTGCAGGCGTCGCGCTTCAGGGCCGCGGTGGCCTACGCGCAGCCCTACCTCGAGCGGCACCCGCACGACTGGGCCTTGCGCTACCTCGTGGGCACGATCCTCGACGGTCTCGACGAGCACCAGGCCGCGCGGCGCGAGCTCGAGGCCGTCATCGCCGACAACGCGCGGCACGCCGACGCGCATTTTCTCCTCGCGACGCTGCTGCGCGAGCGCTTCAACGCCCCGGCCAGCGCCGACGCGCACTACCGGCTCTACCTCGAGATCTCCCCGCAGGGCGCCCACGCCGACGAGGCCCGCGCGGGGATGCTCAGGCAGGTCGCGCAATGATCCCCAAAGAGGTCTACGAAGAGACGCTGCTGTCGTTCCTGGCGCCGATCAGGCCCTTTCTCGACGACCCCAAGGTCAGCGAGATCATGATCAACGGGCCCAACCAGATCTTCATCGAGAAGGCCGGGCGGCTCACCCTCACCGACGCGCGCTTCCCCTCGCTCGAGGCGCTCAACTCCGCGCTGCGCAACATCGCCCAGTTCGTCGGCAAGATGGTCGACGAGGACCACCCCATCCTCGAGGCCCGCCTGCCCGACGGCTCGCGCATCGAGGCCATCATCCCCCCCGCGGCGCCCGACGGCCCCGACGTGGCCATCCGAAGGTTCTTCAAAGAGACGCTCACCGTGCAGCGCCTCGTGGACTTCGGCTCGGTCACGACCGACGCGTGCGCGGTGCTCGAGTGCCTCGTGGCCCTCAAGCAGAACGTGGTGGTCGCGGGCGGCACGGGCTCGGGCAAGACCTCGCTCCTCAACGCGCTGAGCTCGTTCATCCCCGACGGCGAGCGCATCGTGATCATCGAAGACAGCCGCGAGGTGCAGCTCCAGCGGCAGCACGTGGTGCAGCTCGAGGCGCGCCCCGGCGACGCCAAGGGCAAAGGGAAGGTCCAGATCCGCGACCTCTTCCGCGCGACGCTCCGCATGCGGCCCGACCGCATCGTGGTGGGCGAGATCCGCGGGGGCGAGGCCCTCGACCTGGTGCAAGCGATGACCTCGGGCCACGGCGGCTGCCTCACCACGGTGCACGCGACCTACCCCCACGACACGCTCACGCGCCTCGAGACCATGGCGCTCATGAGCGACGTCGAGCTGCCGCTGTCGGCCTTGCGCATCCAGCTCGCGAGCGCGATCAACATCATCGTGCAGACCTCGCGCCTCGCCGACGGCTCGCGCAAGATCACCCACGTCTCCGAGGTGCGGGGCTACGACCCGCAGCAGGGCTTTCGCATCGTCGACCTGTACCTCCGGAAGTTTCAGGGCCGCGACGAGCGCGGCAACCTCATCTCGACGCTCGAGCCCACGGGCGAGATGCCGCTCTGCACCGAGACGGTGCACTCGTACGGGATGCAGTTTCCGCCGTCGTTCTACGAGGCCGCGCGGGTGCGCGCCGAGATGGGCGGCGCCGAGGCGTGGTCGCAGCACCACGACGGAGGGCACCACTGATGGCCTCGCCCGCCGCCCCAGGCCCGCAGGGCAACACCGTCTCGCTCTCGATCGTGCAGGGCGAGAGCCCCAACCCCACGGCCACGTTCACGCAGGCGATGGCGTCGCGCATGGTCACCGTCGGCAGCGGCCCGAGCGCGCACTGGAAGATCCGCGCGCAGGCCGTCGAGCCCCTGCACGCCGAGCTCTACTGGGACGGCAACGTGCTGTGGGTGCGCAACGGCGGCAGCCTCGGCGGCACCTACGTGGCCGGCGACCGCGCCGACGACTGGATGCAGGTCTTCGACGGCAGCGAGATCAGCCTCGGCACGGCGCGCATCGCTTCGAAGGTCGTGGGCCCCGACGCGCGCAACCCCGCGGGCACCAACCCCGGCATCACCTCGCGCAACGCGGGCTACATCGACGAAGAGGAGAGCACCATGGTGTTCTCCAACGCGTACGGCCTCGCGCAGGCCGCCGCGGCCGCGCCCGTCGCCCCGCGGCCCGCGACGGTGGCGCCCATCCC
>JBDHVF010000552.1:0-5927 GCA_039809605.1 Polyangiales bacterium
GTGCTGCCGCCCGCGCCGCAGCCCGTGGCCGCGCCGCAGCCCGCGCAGCCCGACGACCGCAGCGCGCCGCACGTCGTCCGCCGCGCGCCCGCGAGCGCGCGCACCCAGACCGTGAACGGCCGCGTCGTGACGGGCTCGCAGGGCCTCGACATCTCGACCGAGCGCTGACCCGCCCAACCCCCCATCGGCGTTGACGAAAATGCTTCATGCGCGAGGCGCGTGGGCGATAGTCTGTTCGCAAACTCCACCGCGACCACAGACCCCGCGAGGACCTCGAACGCCATGAAGCTCCGAAGCGCGCTCCTGCTGACCCTCACCGCGTCGCTCGCCGTGCCCCTCGCGCCCCCGGCGCCCGCGTGGGGCGACGACCTCGCCGACGAGGCGGACCTGCACTTTCGCCTCGGCACCGAGGCGTACGCGAGCCGTGACTTCCGCGGGGCGCTCGAGCACTTCCTGGCGTCGAACCGCCTGGTGCCCAACCGCAACGTGCTCTTCAACATCGCGCGCACCTACGAGCAGCTCGCGCAGTACGCCGACGCGCACCGCTACTACACCCAGGCCCTCGACGTGGAGCCGGACGCCGCGCGCCGCACGGCCATCGCCGAGGCCATCGCGCGCATCAGGCCCTACGTCGCCGTGCTGCGCGTGGTGACCGACCCCCCCAACGCGACGATCTACATCAACCGCCGCGACCTCGGGCCGCGCGGCAACGCCCCGCGCAGCCTCGCGTTCCCGCCGGGGCGCTACCGCGTGATCGCCGAGCTCGAGGGCTACGAGCCCGCCGAGTCGCCCGAGATGCAGGCCGCGCTCGGGCAGGAGACCCTCGTCACCCTCCGCCTCGAGCGCATCGTGGGCGCGGTGCGCGTCGAGGGCGACGCCGCGGGCGCGATCGTGCGCGTCGACAGCCCCGAGGCCGAGCCCGCGGGCCGCGTGCCGTGCGAGCTCGTGCTCCCGCCCGGCCGCCACCGGCTCTTCGTCTCGCGCGAGGGCTACGCCACCAGCGAGCAGGACGTCGACGTCGAGGCCCGCGGCGCCGCCACCGTGCGCCCGCGGCTCACGCCGCTCACGGGCTCGCTGGTGATCAACACCGACGAGCGCGACGCCCTCGTCGAGGTCGACGGGCAGCCCGTGGGCTTCACCCCCGTGGTGGTGAGCGTGCCCGTGGGCGAGCGCCGCGTGCGCATCTCGCTCGCGGGCTTTCGCACCATCGAGCAGACCGTCTCCATTCGCAACAACGAGCAGACGCGCCTCGCGCCCGAGCTCCGTCAGGTCGAAGAGGTCGAGGCCGCGTCGCGCACCGCCGAGTCCGTCGAAGACGCCCCGAGCTCGGTGTCCATCGTGCCGGGCCAGGAGCTCCGCGCGATGGGCTACCCCACCATCGCCGAGGCCCTGCGCGGCGTGCGCGGGGTGTTCGTCTCCGACGACCGCTTCTACCCCACGGTGGGCTTCCGCGGCTTCTCGCGCATGGGCGACTACGGCAACCGCGTGCTGGTGCTGCTCAACGGCCAGCCGACCAACGACAACTGGGGCTTCTTCTCGTTCACGGGCTACGACGCCCGCGTCGACCTCGACGACGTCGAGCGCATCGAGGTCGTGCGCGGACCCGGATCGGTGCTCTACGGCACGGGCGCCGTGTCGGGCGTGATCAACGTCGTCACGCGCGGCCGCGACACGCGCCAGGGCGTCGGCGCGTCGGCCTCGACCGTCGAGGGCAACATCACCCGCGGGCGCGTCACCGGCGCGCTGCGCTTCGGCCGCGACGCCGGCGCGTGGACCTCGGTCTCGGCCGCCACCTCGCCGGGCAGGGACTTCAACTTCCCCGAGCTCGCCATGCCCGCGATGGGCGCGACCCCCGCGACCTCGGGCGCGTCGAGCGACTCCGACGGCTTCGACGCGCTCACCGTCCAGGGGCGCGCGTGGGCGGGCGCGTTCTCGGCCCAGTGGATCGTCAACAGCCGCACCAAGCACGTGCCCGACGCCGTGGGCTTCTCGATCCTCGGCGACCCCCGCACGTACAACTCCGACACCCGCGGGCTCTTCGAACTGCGCTTCGAGCCGCGGCTCTCGGAGCGCGTGCAGCTCTTCACCCGCGCGGCGATCAACCACTACAACTTCATCGGCTCGTCGGTCTACGACGCGGGGATGGGCCTCACGAACTTTCACCGCGAGCGCTTCCTCGGCACGTGGGCGACGGCCGAGGCGCGCGTCGCGTACTCGCCCGCCTCGTGGCTGCGCCTCATGGTGGGCCTCGAGGGGCAGTGGCACTTCCAGGCCCAGCAGCGCGGCGAGGGGTGGAACGAGGGCTGCGGCGCGATGAACCAGGCCGACTGCGCGGGGTACGTGTACCTGCCGGGCCTCGCGTCGTACTCGCCCGACGCGTACGACCAGCACCCCTTCGAGATCATCGCGGGCTACGCCCTCGCCGACGTGACCCCCACGCGGCGCGTGCGCATCTCGGCCGGCGTGCGCTACGACCAGTACTTCTTCTCCGAGCGCAGCTTCGGCGCCTTCTCGCCGCGCCTCGCGGTGATCCTCCGCCCGTACGACGGAGGCAACCTCAAGATCATGGGCGGCCGCGCCTTTCGCGCGCCGAGCGTCTACGAGCAGTACTACAACGACAACTTCACCTCGATCGCGCCGCAGAGCTACCCGCGCGGACCGATGCAGCCCAACCCCGCGCTCACGCCCGAGACGCTCTGGTCGGGCGAGGTCGAGTTCACGCACCGCTTCTCGACCACGTGGACGGGCACCGTCGCGGGCTTCGGCAACTACTACGACAACTTCATCCAGAACGTGGGCGGGGTCATCGCCCCGCCGGGCATGCCCATGGCCGACGCCGTGGGGCAGTACCGCAACGTCGACACGCCGGTGCTCAACGTGGGCGGCGAGGTCGAGCTGCGGCGCGAGTGGCGCCAGGGCTGGATGTTCGGGGTGATGTACTCGTACCAGCACTCGCAGTACGTGGGCGCCGAGGCCGACACGCTGCGCCACGTGCCGAACTCGCCCGAGCACCTCGCGTCGCTGCGCGGGGCGATGCCCATCCTCGGCCGCGCGCTCACCCTCGCGACGCGCTTCTCGTTCGAGAGCTTTCGCTACGACAGCAACGAGTACAGCGCCGCGCCCGACCCGCAGGGGCACACCGACAACGCGTTCGTGTGGGACGTGGTCTTCTCGGGGCAGGAGCAGCGCGCGGGCCTGCGCTACGCGATCGGCGTCTACAACGTGCTCGACTGGCGCTACGGCGTGCCGCTGGCGAGCTTCTTCGCGCCGCGCACCGTGGCCCAGAACGGCCGCACGCTGCTCCTCTCGCTCGGCGTGAACTTCTAGCCGACCTTCGAATCGGGGTGGGCGCCCGGGTGCTCCCCGGTCGCCTCCTCGGGCTCGGGCCGCGCGAAGGTGATGCGCGACTGGCGCACGAGGGCGCGCTCGCGCTCGCGGTCCTCCTCTTCGCGGGCCATGCGCAGAAGCTCCTCGCTGAGCGACGGGGGGCGCAGCGAGAGCCCCGCGTCGTAGGGTGCGGGCGCGCCCGTGAGAAAGGCGTCGGAGACCGCGGGCACCGAGAGCTGCGACGGCCGCGCCGAGGCCGCCGCGCGCGCCGCGATCACGTACTTGCGGAGGAACGCCGCGGGCACGTAGCTCTTCTTGCTGTGGCGCAGGCCCTCGATGCCGAGGTCCTGCTGGTAGTTGAAGTGCTCGTAGCCCCGCGACGCGAGGAACTCGCCCACCTCGCGCATCATGAAGGGCGTGAGCCCCGCGTAGCGCGCGTCGGCCTTGGAGAAGTGCCCCATGCCGAAGCGCTGCTGCACGAGCTCCAGCACCATGAAGGCCGCGAGCCGGTCGTCGACGTACACCGCCATGCCGTGCAGGTCGGGGAAGAAATCCGCCGCGTGCAGCAGGCGCTTGAAGGCGTTGTACTCCACGAGGTCGTAGGCGCGCGGCGCGCCGTGCTGCTCGGCCCACTCTTCGAAGCACGTGAGCAGCGACGACGCCGCGGCGCGCGAGGCGAGGTCCACGGCCTCGACGCGGTGCCGCGGGTGCTCGCGCTGAAAGCGGTTGACCCAGTTGCGCTTCTTCTGGAGCTCCGTGCCCTTGAAGCTCCGCATGCGGGCCGTCGAGAGGACGTAGTCGCTGCCGTCGACGTCCATCTCCCAGGTCATGCGCGCGCGGTCGAGCAGGTGCGCGACCTGCTCGGGCACGAGCCGCAGCGAGGTGCCGAGGCCCTCGTCGTTCGAGCGTCGCACGAGCTCCGCCGCGGTCTCGGTCACCGACGACGTGCCGAGGAAGGTGTAGAGCGGCACGTTGGAGACGTAGTCCGCGAGCCTGACCACCAGGTTGCCGTGGAGCGTCGAGACCTGACACGCGCCGCTGGTGTTCCAGCTCCAGAGGCTCACGAAGTTGAAGTCGGAGTACGGCGGAAAGCGGCGCGCGATCGTCGAGACCTCGGTGTAGTCCGAGAGCTCCAGCGGCTTGAACACCGGGTAGCGCGGGATCACGTTGCCTGCCTCACGTCGTTTCGCGACACGACCATCGTCCTGCCTCCGCGGTGCTCCGCGCCCGTGCGACCGCGCTCCACTGCAATTCGCACGTTCGTCGTGCGCCAGCGGGGGATGCGGCCTCGTGTCGCCATCTTAGATCGCAAGCTCGGAGACCCATGCAACTTCGCGGGAGCGCCTGCGAGGAACTCGCCTCGCGGCCTCGGATGCGCATCGGCGACGGCGCGACCCGGGGGGTCGTCGACGCCGCGGCGGTCCTCGCAGAGCCGTGAGCGCACAGAAGTCATTCTTCTGTCACCCGTATCGCACGCGGTGCCCCGGTGTCGACGATCGCCGCCACGTCTGGAGAAGCATCTCTGCGGCCGGTTCACCGAATCTGTCGGCTGTCCTTCGCGGTGCTCCAAAACGCCCTTGGTTGCGCGCAATGGAGCTACATAAAGGAAGCTCCGTGCGGTTGCGGGAGCCTCGACGCCTTCGCGTACACTCGCGCGCGTGACCGACGCACGACACCGCGACCTCGCGCGCTGGCAGATCGCGTACGACCGGGCGCGCTGCGCCGGGCGCCCGTGGCTCCTCGCGCACAAGCTCTCGCGCATGGCGGCTTCGCCGCTGGCCTTTCTGCGCGGCGCGCTGCCGATGTACCACCGCATGCTCGCCGACGCCCCGTCGCTCGCCGACGGCGCCGCGGGCGAGGGGTGGACGGTGGGCGACCTTCACCTCGAGAACTTCGGCGCGTTTCGCGCGGGGCGCGGCGAGGGCGACCGCGTGACCTTCGACGTCAACGATTTCGACGAGGCCGTCGAGGCCCCGTGGCGCGTCGACCTCGTGCGCGCGCTCGCGAGCGTCGTGCTCGGCGCGCGCGAGGTCGGCGTGCCGGGCGTCGCGTCCCTCGAGCTCGCGTGGTCGTTCGCGGCCGCGTGGCGCGCGCAGCTCTTCGACGGCGGAGACCTCCCCGAGAGCGGCGTGGTCGCGCGCTTCGTCGCGCGCGTCGAGCGGCGCACGCGCGCCGAGCTCCTCGCCGCGCGCACCGAGGTGGTGAGGGGCCGCAGGCGCTTCGTGCGGGGCGAGCGCTACCGCGAGCTCGACGGCGGCGCGCGCGACGCCATGGCCCGCGCGTTCGAACGCTACGCCGACGCGCTGCCCGACGACGCGAGGGGCCCGCGCGACGCGCTCGCCGTCGAAGACGTGGCCTTTCGCGTCGCGGGCACCGGCAGCCTCGGCGCGCTGCGCGTCGCGGTGCTCACCCGCGGCAAGGGCGGCGACGACGGGCACTGGGTCTTCGACATGAAGGAAGAGGGCGCCCCCGCCGCCGCGGCCGTCGCGGGCGCGGGCGACGCGCGCGGCGCGCGCAGGGTGCTGCACGCGCTCGACGCGTGCCTCGAGGCCCCGCCGCGCATGGTCGGCGTGTCGGAGCACGCGGGCGTGTCGCTCCTC
>JBDHVF010000553.1:0-5899 GCA_039809605.1 Polyangiales bacterium
CACGCCCGCGGCCGTGTTGAGGAGCAGCAGCGCCGCGAAGGGCATCCGGGGTGTCGCCTACTTCGCCAGGCCGAGCACGTCGGCCATGGTGTACATGCCCGCGGGGCGCCCGACGACCCAGCGCGCGGCGCGCAGCGCGCCCGCGGCGAAGACCGCGCGGCTCGTGGCCCGGTGCGTGATCTCGATGCGCTCGCCGTCGCCCGCGAGGATCACCGTGTGGTCGCCCACGATGTCTCCGCCGCGGACGGCGTGCATGCCCACCTCGCGCCGCTCGCGCTTCGCCGACGCGCCGTGGCGGCCGTGCTTGAGGTCCTGGGCGGTGAGGTCGCGCGCCCGCGTCACCACGTCGGCGAGGCGCAGGGCCGTGCCCGAGGGGGCGTCCTTCTTCTCGCGGTGGTGGGCCTCGACGATCTCGACGTCGAAGTCGCTGCCGAGCAGGCGCAGGGCCTCGCCGAGCAGGTGCGCGAGCACCTGCACGCCGAGCGACATGTTGGGCGCGGCCACGACGGCGACGCGCGACGACACCTCGTCGATCGCCGCGCGGGCGTCGTCGCCGAGGCCCGTGGTGCCCACCACGCACGCGAGCCCGAGCTCGGCGGCGCCGCGCACCACCGTGGCCGTGGCCGTCGGCGAGCTGAAGTCGATCACGACCTGGGCGTGGGCGAGCGCGGCCCTGGGGTCGCTCGTGAGGCGCACGCCCGTGGGGCGCCCCACGAGGGCGCCGACGTCGGTGCCGATCTCGGGGCAGTGGGGGTGCTCGAGCGCGCCCACGAGGCGCACGTCGTTGGCGGTGAGCACCTGCTCGACGAGCAGGCGGCCCATGCGCCCCGAGGCGCCGGCGATGGCGATGGCGGTCACGGCGTCGTCTCCGCGGCTCATGGGGCTCACACGCTCACGCCCGCGTCGCGCAGCGCGGCGACGACCTTCGTCACGGTGGCCTCCGAGGGCCACGCGAGGGGCAGGCGCACCTCGGGCGCGATGCGTCCCATCGCGGCGAGGGCGGCCTTCACGGGCCCGGGGTTGGTCTCGAGGAACATCGCGTCGTACACGGGGAGCAGGGCGAGGTGGCGGGCGCGCGCGTCGTCGAGGTCGCCGCGGAGCATGGCCTTGCACACGCCCGACACGGCGCCCGGCAGCGCGTTGCTGGTGACCGAGATGAGCCCGCGCGCGCCGCAGGCCATCATGCCCACCGTGAGCGCGTCGTCGCCCGAGAAGACCGCGACGCGGTCGGCGAGCAGCGCGATCACCTGCTGGGCGCGGAGGATGTTGCCGGTGGCTTCTTTCAACGCGACGACGCGGGGGCAGGCGCGGGCGATCTCGACGACGGTCTCGGCGGCGAGGTCGGCGGTGCCGCGCGTGGGCACGTTGTAGAGCACCAGCGGCAGGTCGGTGGCGTCGTGCACGGCCTTCACGTGCGCGGCGAGGCCGCGCTGCGTGGGCTTGTTGTAGTAGGGCATCACGATCATCGCCGCGTCGACGCCGAGCTCCTGCGCGGCGCGGGTGCGGGCGATGGTCTCGGCGGTGCTGTTGCTCCCGGTGCCTGCGATCACGGGCACGCGGCCCTTCGTCACGCGCACGGTGGTGGCGATGACCTCGCGCGCCTCGGCCGCGGTGAGCGTCGGAGACTCGCCCGTCGTGCCCACGGGCACCAGACCCGCGATGCCGTCGGCGATCTGGAACTCCACGAGCGAGGTGAGGGCGGCGAGGTCGAGCTCGCCGTTGCGGAAGGGGGTGACCAGCGCGGTGTACGCGCCTTCGAGCTTCAGGGTCATGAGGGGTCTCCAGCGAGGAACCAGTCGAGGTCGACGTGGGCGAAGGGATTGTCGCGCGCTTCGAGGTCCGCGATCCACTGCTCGTCGAGGGCGCCCTCGCGGAGCATCGACGAGAGTTTCAGGAACCGCGCGAGGTGCGCGTCGAAGCGTGAGCGGGCGTAGTGAGGCGCGGCCCCGGTGCGGACGAGGAAGGGGAGGTCGGAGGCCGTGAGGAGCAGGAGCTCGCGCGCGGCCTGTCGCGCGGCGCGCCCGGCGAGGCCCTCGGCGCCGCGGTGGGCGCGGGCGAGGGAGGTCATCTCGGCGCAGGCGTGGTCGACGTGGCGGAGCATCCACGCGTTCGAGGGGTCGAGCCACACGCTCGCGTAGCCTCCGTCGCCCCAGGTGCTCTGCTCGGGGGTGGCGAGGTCGTGGGTGGGCCACCGCGCGAGGTATTCGCTCGGGGTGACGGGCGCGAGGTCGTCGCGCTGCGCCATCGCGCGAACGACGTCTTCGATGAAGTGAGGCCCCTCGAACCACCAGTGGCCGAAGAGCTCGCAGTCGTAGGGCGCCACGAGTACGGGCGGGGCGTGGCGCACGCGCGGGCTCAGCCAGCGCAGGTGCGCGGCGCGCGCGTCGACGAAGTGCGCGGCGTGGGCGCGGGCCTGCTCGCGGGCGCGCTCGGGGTCGTAGGGGAGCTTGTCGCCCGTGGCCCCGGTCACCCGGTGGTACTTGAAGCTTGTGGCCTGCCGCGAGCCGTCGGCCGCGAGGAACTCGCTCACGTCGCGCGCGTCGCGCTCGTACCCGATGTCGCGGTGAAAGTCCCTGTACCAGGGGTCGCCGGGGTAGCCCTGGTCGCGGCTCCAGACCTGGCGCCCCGAGGAGACATCGCGCGCGAAGCACGCGAGGCCCGCGGGGGTGACGACGGGCGCGGCGCCGGGCGCCGACGGGCGCGGGTCGGCGTAGAGGAGCGCGTGCGTCTCGAGCGCGGTGCACGCGACGCCGTGGCGCACGAGGGCGCGGTCGAGGCCCGGCGCGAAGCCGCACTCGGGCAGCCAGAAGCCCGCGGGCGCGAGGCCCGTGGCCCTGCGAAAGACGTCGATGCCCGCGGCGATCTAGGCCTCGACCACGCCGGGGTGGTGCGCGAGCGAGGGGAGGAGCGCGTGCGTCGCGGCGGTGGTCCAGAGCTCGACGAGGCCCGCGCGAGAGAGCCCCGCGAGGGCGCCCACGAGGTCGCCGCCGAGCGACTGCCACTGCGCGCGCAGCGAGCGCACGTGCGCGACGTGAAAGCGCGCCGCGGGGCCGTAGGGGTCGTCGTCGTCGAGGCGGGCGAGCTCGCGGCGGCCGAGGCGGTCCATGCGGGCGAGGTGGTCGTCGAAGCGCGCGCGCAGCAGCGGGTCGCCGAGCATCTCGACGAGCGTGGGCGAGAGCGAGAGCGTGACGCGGCACGCGACGCCGTCGCGCGCGAGCCGCCCGAGCGCGGCCACGAGCGGGAGGTACGAGCCCGCGAGCGCTTCGAAGAGCCAGCGCTCCTCGAGGTGGTCGCGGTGCTCGGGGTGCCGCACGAAGGGCAGGTGCGCGTGAAGGATCAGCGCGATGTAGCCGGGCGGCATCGCGCGCGGAGGGTAGTCGCTGCGCCGTCGCCAGGGCAACAACGCGGGGAGGGAAGAGGCGCACCGCCTTCGCGGACCGTGTGCGCCCGTCGCAAGGGGTTCAGCGCCCGCGCACGGCGCCGCAGCGGCCCGAGATGCACGCGCAGTGGCCCTGGCCGCAGTCGAGGGTGGCGGGCCTGCACTCCGACGAGCACACGGTCTGGTCGCACGCGGGCGCGCGCCCCGCGGGGACGCACGTCGAGGGGTGGCAGCACTCCGCGGGCGCGCAGTCGGCGTCGCGGGAGCACTCGGTGGCGGGCGTCTGCGCGTGCCCGTGGTGGCCCTGATCGGGCACCTGCGCGCCGCCTGCGTTGATGGCCGGCGGGCTCTCCCCCGGCGTTCCGGTCGCGGTCGAGGGCTGGAGCACGCTGCCCGATTGAATGCTCGCGGGCGACGGGGGGTTGGCGTTGGGAGACATCGGCCCCGGCTCGGCGTAGCCGCCGCGGGAGGCGCATCCCACGAGCATCGCGAGGCCCATCAGCGCGGTCGGTGGTGCGTGCATGTGATGGGTGTAACGCACCGGGCGTGCCGCGCACGGTGAAACTCGCCGCGTCGCCCGCGTTGCCCCGTCTCGCGAAGGGTGTAGCGTGACCGGGGAGCCGCCTCTGAGCCCGATGAACACCCGCCCTCGCCGCACCGTGTGGATCGCCGCGGTCGTCTGCGCCGCCGCGTGCTCGACGCGCGACGAGCCGGCGCCCCGTCGGCCGCGCGTGGTGCAGGCGCCCGGCGCGAGGCCGCGCCCGTCGTCACAGTCCGCGGCGCCTGCGGCCGCGCAGCCATCGACGCCTTCGCCCGCGATGACGGAGGGCGCCTGCACGCCTCCGCCCGCGCCCGTGACCGCGCTCGGGTGGTCGCTCGTGGGGTACCGCCCCGGGCCTGCGCTGCGCGAGGTGACGGCGGCGGGGCGGCACCTCGAGGCGCTCGTGGCGACGACGACGCGGGCCGTGTGCGTGAGCCGTGACTGGGGCGCGACGTGGTCCGACGCGCTGCCCGACGCGGGCGCGCTCGCGTCGCCCGTGGCCGTGGAGCTGTCGGCCACGCACACCGTCGTGGTGATCGCGCAGGGCACCGTGACCGAGCCTCGCGCGCCGAGGGTGTACGCCTCGCGCGACGCGGGGCGCACGTGGGAGCCCCTCGCGCTCCCAGCAGGCGCCGGGGAGCGCGCGCGGGTGTTCACCGACCGCAGGCGCGCGGTGTGGGCGGTGTCGGGCACGCGCCTCTGGCGCAGCGAAGACGCAGGTGACTGGGAGGGGCCGCGCGCGCTGCCGGGTCGTGACGCCGACGGGGCCGACGCGTGCGGCGACGTGATGGTGGCGCGGGTGCAGCTCGCGACCGACCGCTTCTGGCACCGCAGCGATGACAACGGCGCCACGTGGCGCCCGATGCGCCTCGGGCACCTGGGCATCGAGAACGGCGACGGCCTGGTGCGCTGCCTGGGGTGGCGCGACGCGCTCGAGGCGGGCCGCGGCGCGCTGCCCTCGCACTGGAGCTTCGACGGCGGCAGGACGTGGGAGCGCGCCCGCTACGACGACCACGCCCGCGCCGCGGCGCGCGCGCTCGCGGAGGACCCGACCTACGCCGCCGACCCTCCGCACTGCGGGTCGACGTCGCAGGGCGAGCTGGTGTGCATGGACGCGCACCGCATGGTGCTCCCCGACGCGCGCGCGCGCGGCGCGGAGGTGACGGCGCCCGCGGGCTGCGAGCGCGTTCGCATGCTCGACGACCACCGCGCGCTCGCGTTCGGCCCCTCGTGCGGCGTGTACCTGAGTCAAGATCGAGGCGGCCTGTGGCACCGCATGTCGACGAGCGTCGACCCCTTCCGCGCGCGGCGCCGCCCCGACGCGGGTCGCGGGGGCTTTCTCGGCCCGAAGGTCGCGTGGCGCATCGACGACGGCCTGTGGTGGACCGACGACGGGGGCGCGCGCTGGCGCCCGGTGATCTCGCCCTTCACGCGGGGCCTCGCGTGGGGCGTGTTCGTCGACCGCCGCCGCGGCGTGTTCGCGCGCGACGACGGCTGGGTGGTCTCGACGCGCGACGGCGGCGAGCGCTGGACGTGGGTCTTGCACGAGGAGGTCGAGCGCCTCGCGAGCGCGGGCTCGTGGCTGATGCTCACCACCGCCAGCCGCGTGCGTGTGTCGCCCGACGGAGGGCTGTCGTGGCGCGCGTCGCTGCCGTTCCCGTCGGACGTGCGCGTCGACCCGGTGCTCGAGGTCGCGGGCGCGCGCCGCTGGATCGACGTCGCGCCGGGCGTGCGCGTGGTGCAGCAGGGCGGCCGCATCGAGGTGACGAGGCACGCCGAGGGGGCGGCGCGCACGGTCGAGGTGGTGCGGGGCCTGCCCGCGGGGTGGGACGTGCTCGCGGCGCACGCGACGGGGGCGACGGTCGACCGCGTGCTGCTCGCGGGCGGCGCGGTGCTCAAGCGCGACGCCGCGCGAGTGAGCGTCGCGCAGTGGGAAGTGCGCGCGCGACGGCCGCGGAGGTAGTGGCGGGACGCGGGGA
>JBDHVF010000554.1:0-5894 GCA_039809605.1 Polyangiales bacterium
GACGTCGCCGCGCGCGTCGACGGCGCGGGCGTGCGCTACGTGATGGGCAACCACGGCATGGAGCCCTCGCCCGACCTCGCCCGCTTCGAAGCCCTGATGGGCGACGTGCGCCCCCGCGTCGCCGCGGCCCTCGCGGGGGTCGCCGGCGTCGAGGTCGAGGACAAGCGCGTCTCGCTGGCGATCCACTACCGCCGCGCGCCGTCGCCCGCCCGCGCGCGCGAGGCCGTCGAGCGCGCGCTCGACGCGCTGCCCCACGCCCTGCGGCGCGTGCCCGGCAAGCGGGTGGTGAACGTCACGCCCGCGGGCGCGCCGCACAAGGGCGACGCCCTCATGGCGCTCGTGGCGCGCGAGGGGGCCGACGCGGCGATCTTCGTGGGCGACGACGACAACGACGAGGACGTCTTCGCGCTCGACCGCGCCGCGGTGCTGGGCATCCGCGTGGGGCGCTCGGCGCGCTCGGCCGCCGCGTGGTGCGTGCGCGACCAGGCCGAGGTCGACGACCTCCTGCGGGCGCTCGTGCGCGAGCGCCCGCAGGGCGGCTGACGCTCAGGCGGGCTTCGGGTTGCCGATGTCGTCGGTGGGGTGAAAGAGGTTGATGGGCACGTTGAGGTAGCGGCGCCCGTTGGCGCGCGGCCGCGGGAGCAGGCCGGCGTTCACGTTGACCTGCACGCTGGGGAAGATCAGCCGCGGGGCCGCGAGGGTGGCGTCGCGCGCGCGGCGGAAGGCCACGAACTCCGCCTTCGCGGTCTCGGCCCTGAGCTGCACGTTGGCGCGCTTCTCGGCGCCGATGGTGGTCTCGTAGCGCAGCGCGCGCCCGCCGGGCTGGTAGTCGTGGCCGACGAACACGCGCGTCGCGTCGGGCAGCGCGTAGAGCTTCTGCACCGAGTCGTAGAGGTCCTCGGCCGAGCCGCGGGGGAAGTCGCAGCGGCCCGTGCCGTAGTCCTCGATGAAGAGCGCGTCGCCGGTGAACACCGCGTCGCCGACGAGGTAGCTCACGCACGCGGGCGTGTGGCCCGGCGTGGCGATCACCCGCACCGCGAGGGAGCCCGCGGCGAGCGTCTCGCCGTCGGCGAGCAGCCGGTCGAACTGCGACCCGTCGACGCGGAACTCGGCCCCGAGGTCGAAGAGCCCCTGGAAGGTCTTCTGCACCTCGGTGATGCGCTCGCCGATCGCCACCTTCGCGCCGTGCCGCTGCTTGAGGAGCTGCGAGGCCGAGAGGTGGTCGGCGTGCGCGTGGGTCTCGAGCGCGTAGCGGACGCGGAGCCCCTCGCGCTCGACGAAGCGCGACACGGCGTCGACCGACGCGGTGCCGGTCTGCGAGGCGCCGGGCTCGTAGTCGAGCACCGGGTCGATCACCACGGCGTCGTGCGTCGCCTCGTCGTAGACGACGAAGGTGAGGGTGCTGGTCTGGCGGTCGTAGAACTCCTGGATCTTCATTCGTCAGAGCCTCCTGGCGAGGGGAACGCCTGCGCGTGGGTGCCAGCGGCGGGCGCGAAGGGTTCCCTCGGTGCGCCCTTGAAACATTGTTTCACCGCGCGCGTTCGACGCGCGCCGTGGCGGCGATGCCCGCGAGCATCGCGAGCACGAACGCGACGGCCGACGACGCCCCCGTCACGAGCGACGTGATGCCGGGCCCGGGGCAGAAGCCTCCGAGGCCCCAGCCCAGGCCGAAGAGCGCCGCGCCCACGAGCAGGCGGGCGTCGACGTCCTTGCGCGTGGGGAGCGCGAAGCGGGCCGCGAAGAGCGGCGAGGGCCGCCGCAGCACGAGGCGGTACGCGAGCGCGTGCACCACGACGGCGCCGCCCATCACGAACATCAGCGACGGGTCCCAGCGGCCCGCGAAGTCGAGGAAGCCTCGCACCTTCTCGGGCCGCGTCATGCCCGCGAGCGCGAGGCCGAAGCCGAAGATCACGCCCGACGAGAGCGCCACGGCCCACTGGCCCGCGCGGAGGTCGCGCGCGCCGCTCACGGCGCACCTCCCGTGAGCGCCACGGCGACGGCGCCGGTGCCGATGAAGGTCGCGGTCGCCGCGAGCGAGCGCACCGAGAGGCGCGACAGGCCGCACACGCCGTGGCCCGACGTGCACCCGTTGCCGAGGCGCGTGCCCACGCCCACGAGCAGCCCCGCGACGACCGCGGTGCCGACGCCCGCCGCGGGCGCGGTGAACGCGCCCGGCAGCGCGAGGAGCGCGAGCGCGCCGCCCGCGACGAGCCCCGCGAGGAAGAGCGCGCGCCACGCGACGTCGCCCGCCGTCGGCTGCACCACGCCGCCGACGATGCCCGAGATGCCCGCGACGCGGCCGTTGAACCCCAGCATGAGCGACGCGCTCACGCCGATGAGCGCGCCGCCTGCGAGCGCGCGAACCCAGTCCGAGGGAATCGACATTCAGTGACCTCCGGTGCGACGCCTGGACGAGGCGCCGCGAAGACCGTTCGCGGAGCAACCGACGTGCCGCGCGGGACGCCGCGAGAAGCGCGAGGCCGCCGCGCGACGGCGCAACGGCGCGCGCCGGAGGCGTTTCAACGCGCGTTTCGTGTTGTTTCACGGCGCCCGCGCTCCCAACGCGAAGAAGCCCCGTCTCCCGGCGGGAGATGGGGCTTCGCGTCGGCGCGGGGTAAAGGTGGGATGGCGCGGTCAGGGCGCGGCGGCGTCGCGCGCGAGGTGCTTCTTGACGGCCGCCATGTCGACGGCGCGCGCGGCGCCGATGAGCTGGTCGAGCGCGGGCGCGGGGAGCATGCCGGGGCGGTTGTAGAGCATCACGCCGTCGCGGATCACCATCAGCGTGGGGATCGATCGGATCTCGAACTCGGCGGCGAGCTCGGGCTGGTCTTCGGTGTTGACCTTGGCGAAGGTCACGTCGGGGTTCTTCGCCGCCGCGCGTTCGAACACGGGCGCGAACGCGCGGCAGGGGCCGCACCAGGGCGCCCACCAGTCGATCAGCACGATGCCGGGGCGCGCGAGCGCCTCGTCGAAGGCGGCCGGGTCGAGTTCGCGGACGTTGACGTTGGTCATGGTGCAGTTTGCTCCTCGTGGGGGTGGGAGCCGCGCGGCGCGCGGAAGGGTTCAGGCCGCGGCGATGGCGCGGCGCAGCCGCTGCTCGGCGTCTTCGGCGACGGGCGCGACGGGCGCGGGGTCGCGGAGCACCGAGAACATCGCGCGCGGCGAGAGGGCCGAGATGAGCGTGTCGTCGCCGTCGCGCGCGATCACGACGTTGCAGGGCAGGAGCAGGCCGACGCCGGGCTCCGCGGAGAGCGCGCGGTGCGCGAGCTGGGGGTTGCACGCGCCGAGGATGACGTACGGCTCGATGTCGACGCCGAGCTTGTTCTTGAGCGTGGACTGCACGTCGATCTCGGTGAGCACGCCGAAGCCCTCGCGCTTGAGCGCCTCGGTGACGCGCGCGCGGGCCTCGTCGGGCTTCACGCCCGCGAGCCGCCGGGAGATGCCGTAGGGGACGTCGAGGTTCATGGTGGGAGGTCCTCTCGGAGTCGCAGCGCCGCACCGCGCGGCGCACCCCCGTAGGATGCCACCGGCGGCCCCGAGGGGTTCCCGTTCGCGCTACCGCGTGCCGCCGCTGGTGGGCTCGCTCACGGCGCAGCCGTACGAGGCGACGAGCGTGCGCCGGCCCGCGTCGTCGTGGGCGGCCGCGTAGCGCGCCCTCCAGTCGCGCATGCACTCGCGCTCGACGCCTGCGTTCATCTCCGAGCGGTCGCGGCAGTAGCGCTGAAGGTTCGCCTGGCACCGGTCCCAGAGGGGCTGCGCGTCGGCCGACAGCGGGGCCTCGTGCGTGCCGCCGCTGCATCCTGCCGCGGCCCCGAGCCCGAGCGAGAGCGCGAAGAACATTGTACGCGAGATCATTCGATACCTCCGCGCGCCGCACGAGCAGCGCACGTGCCACCGCGTCGCGAGCGCGCGCTCGCGCGCGGCGCGTGTCCGATGCACACGACCCGTGTCACGACGACGCGAGTCTCGGCCGCGCGCACGCGTCGTCGTCACGCGCATGCGCGGCAGGATCACGCGCGTGTGCGGCAGCGATGCGCGCGTGCGCGGCAGGATCGCACGCGCTCAGAAGAAGAGCTGCGTCTGGAGCGTGAGCTGCTCGCCGGTGCCGACGGGCGCGACGGTGCTGCCGGGGTCTGCGACGGTGACCGCGCCGCGGAGCTGCGCCTTCAGGTGGTTGCCGAGGGCGTAGCCCGCGACGACGAGCTCGGCGCGGCGCGTGAGGCCGTTGCCGCTCGAGAGGTCGGCCGCGAGCATGTCGCCGCGCACCGCGAGCTCGAGGCGCTGCGTGATGAGCGTGACGCCCGCCTCGGCGTACCCGCCGCCGGCCCACGTGGTGCCGCCCTGCCCGTCGCCCGTCGAGCGCAGGTAGCCCTCGGCCTGCGCGAAGAGCCTGCCCGCGTGCAGCGAGAGGTCGACGCCGTAGGTCGCCGTGGCGACCCCCACGGTGGGGGACATGGGCGCCTGACTCGTGGCGCGGTTGACGGTGGCCCAGGTGCCGTTGAGGCCCACGGTGAAGTAGTCGGGCGCGCCGTCGGCGCCGGGCGTCTCGGTGTAGGCGTTGCGGCCCCACGGCGTCGCCGCGAGGCGGGCGTACGCGCGCACGTGGTCGCCCTCGTTGGAGGCGGCGCTGATGGTGTTCGCGTCGGTGAGCGCGGCGTGCCACTCGAGGCGCCCGTTGGGCGTGTTGCCGAAGACCTCGACGCCGCGCGAGCGGTCGACGCGAAAGGTCGCGTTCGACGCCGCGAAGTCGGGGAACAGCAGCCTGAACGGCGGCTCGAGGAACTGCCGCGTGAAGGGCGGGATGAACTGCCCGAAGCGCACGCCGAACCAGGGCACGGGATGCGCCGTCACCTCGGCGTCGAGCACGCGCGCCGAGCCCGCGAGCTCGGCCTGTACGAAGTACGTGATCCACGGGCGGAGGACGTTTCCTCGAAGCGCGGGGCGCACGAGGGGCACGCGAAAATCGAGCGCGTCGGGGCCGGGGCCGAAGCTCGCGTCGAAGCGCGACTGCACCACGAGGTGCGCCGCGACGCCGAACATCCCGTCGGTGCGCGTCACCCCCGCGCCGCGATCGGCCGAGGCGAAAGCGGTCCACTCCGGGGCGGGGGGCGGGTCGGCGTGGGCCGCCGCGGGGAGCGAGGCGAGCGCGAGCGCCGCGCACGCCAGAGAACGAAGCGTGGATCGAATCATCGTGGCGCGAGGCGTGGGCAAGGGCGGTGCCACGTCGCGCCGGGACCGTCGCCAGATGTCCCCGTGTGTCCTCGCAACCCGCGCGTGTCGTCGTGACATGAGGCACCGCTCGATACGCATGATTTCTCGGCGTGCGCGCACGCGGCGCGGGGCCTCGCCGTCGCGCGCGATGCCCCGTCGTATACGTGCGGCCTCGCGTGCGAACATGCCCCGCGATGGAGCCCCCTCGCACGGTCGCCCACCGCCTCTCGTACGCCGCGGCCTCGGTGCTCGTGGGCGTCGCGGGCGCGGGCTTCGCGATCGCGTTCCGCCTCGCGCTGCACCACGGGCTCGAGGGGCTCTACGGCACCGGCGACGTGCTCGACGCCTTCCACGCGCTGCCGCGCGCGTGGCGCGTGGCGATCCCCGCGGCCGGAGGGTTGCTGGCGGGCCTGGTGAACCTCGCCGCCGCGCGCGCGTCGGGCGGCCACGGCGTGGGCGCGGTGCTCGAAGCCGTCACGCTGGGCAGGGGACAGATCCGCGTCGGCGCGACGCTGCTCAAGGGCCTCGCGTCGTTCTGCGCGCTGGTGGCCGGGGCGTCGCTCGGCCGCGAGGGCTCCATCGTGCAGTTCGGCGCGAGCGCGGGCGCCGAGGCCGGGCGGCGCATGGGCATCGACCCGCGGCGCACGCGCGCGCTCATCGCGGCGGGCACCGCGGCGGGCTTC
>JBDHVF010000555.1:0-5868 GCA_039809605.1 Polyangiales bacterium
AGCAGCGCCCCGCGCTGCGGTGCTCGCCGGGCCCGCACGGCGACTCCTCGCGCGGCGGCTGCGTGTCGTGGCGAGCCGGCCGCGGCACGCAGCGGTGCGTCCCTCCGCGCACCTGCTCGACGAACGCCGGCGCCACGCACTCGCAGCGCGTCCCGTCGTCCGACGGACGGCCGCGCCCCGCGGGGCCGCAGCGCAGCTGCACCTGCGCGTACGCCGCGAGCGTCGCGCCGAACACCACCAGGCTCGCAGCACCACCGATCCACCGAGCGCGCATCGCGTCGCGACGCTACCACCGCACGCGCCGCGTTCGGAAGCGCGTCGTGGCCGCACACACGTCGCCCGTACGCGCCGAAGCCCCTGCCGCGCCAGCGGCGGGGCGAGATACGGGCGCCTCCAGAGCGCGTTCCGACGACGCTGCCGTCGCATCCAGAGCGCGTACCGACGACGTCTCGGTCGCGCCCCGCCGCTGGCGCGGCAGGGTCTTCGGCGCGTACTGGCGACGTCGAGGGCGAGTCCTTCGCTCGCCCGTACCAGGTGCGTCGGGCCCGACGCTCTATCGCACCTTCCTGCGCTTCGACTTCGCCTTCGTCGCACGCGGCGTAGCCGGCGTCGCATCAGGCGCGCCAGGAGGCCCTTCGGGCGTCCCCTCGACCGCCGCAACCTTCGCCCTCGTGCCCACGTGGAGCGCGGCCTTGAGCGAGTCGGGCACGGCCACGGCCTCGACCGTCGGGTCCTTCTCTCGCGCGCGGTTGTGGTTGTGCCGCACCATGCGGAACGTCAGCTCCACGCGCCCTTCGAGGGCGTTGATCTCGGGCGTGTCTTGCGCGGCGCGGCCGCGCGCGCCGTGCTGGGCGTCGGCGTCGATCGCCTTGCGCAGCGCCTCCGCCGCGGCCTTCGCGCGCTCGACGAGGTCGGGCGTGAGCGTCGCCTCGCGCGCGGCGATGCTCGAACGCTTGTCGGTGCGCTTCAGCCACGTCGCGCCGAGGTCGGCGAGCGACCCGAGCGAGCGGCGCGTGACGTCGGGCTTGTCGGCCGCGCCGCGCGCCGCCGCGAGCGCCGCGGTGTCGGCCTCGCTGCCCTTCACGTACTCCTCCGCGGCGCCGAGGAGCTCGTTGCGCACCGCCCGGCCCCCGTCCCACGCGGTCTGCACGGCCGTCGAGACCACGGCGGTGGTCACGCCCTTGCGGTCGCGGCGCTCGACGGCCTCGCCGAGCCGCACGATGTGGTCGCACAGCCAGCGCATCTGCGCGGGCGTGATGAACGTCGCCACGGTCTTCGACGCCGCGCGGGCCTGCTCGTACTTCACCGCGAGCCGCACCATGTCAGGCAGCACGTCGGCCGCCACCGTGCGCGCGCCGGCCTTGTGCGCCTGCTCCACCGATTGCCGCGCCTCGAAATACGCCACCTCGTCGGCGTCGAGCGCCGGATAGCGCTCCCGCAGCGCGCGCACCGTGCCCACCGACGACCCCGCGTCGGTGCGCTCCTCGAGCTTCGCCGCGCCGCCCCCCGCGGCCTTCTTCTTCGTGCCCTTCTCGTCCGCCATGAAACCCCGCCGCTCCTGCGTCGCGGCCCTCCCACGACGCGAAGCGCACACTACGGGATGCGCCGCGAGCGCGTCGAGCGCTTTCGCAAGCGCTCGGCGAGCCGACCGAAGGCGCCGCGCGCCTCGCCGTAAGCGCCCGCAGCGGCGCCGTAAGCGCCCGGCAACGCGACCGCGAGCACCCGCAGCCGCTCCGCAAGCGCCCGGCGACGTGACCGCGAGCGCCCGCAGCGCGCCGTCACCCGCCGCGTCGCAGCCGCTCGACCTCCTCGCCCTTGCGACGCGGTGAGAGGGCCGTCAACGTCACCCGCTCGCGCTGCGCGCCCTGGCGCTCGCCCACGCGCGCAGCGCGGCGATGTCCTCGCGCATCGTCGTCGACAGCGGCACCGTCTCGCGCGCCGCCGCGAGCACGTCACCTGTCTCGACCTCGCGCCCGGCCGAGAACGCCGCGTACATCGCCGACACCAGCGCGAGCTCGACCTCGGCGCCGTTGAACCCGTCGGTCGCCTCCGACACCGCCGCGAGGTCGAAGCGCGACGGGTCCCTCCTCCTCTTGCGAAGGTGGATCGCGAAGATGGCCTCGCGCTCCTCGCGCGTGGGCAGGTCGACGAAGAAGATCTCGTCGAAGCGGCCCTTGCGCAGGAGCTCGGGCGGCAGGTCCGCGATGCGGTTCGCCGTCGCCACCACGAACACCGGGCGCTTGCGCTCCTGCATCCAGGTGAGGAAGGTCGAGAACACCCGCAGCGACGCGCCCGCGTCGGCGTTGCCCCCGCCCGTGGTTCCGCCAAACCCCTTCTCGACCTCGTCGACCCAGAGCACCACGGGCGCGAGGGCCTCGGCGGTCGCGAGGGCCTTGCGCATGTTGGCCTCGCTGCCGCCCACGTAGGGGCTGAACACGCTGCCCACGTCGAGGCGCAGGAGGGGCAGCCGCCAGTGCGACGCGATGGCCTTGGCCGTGAGGCTCTTGCCGCAGCCCTGCACGCCGAGCAGCAGCACCCCGCGCGGCTGCGGCAGCCCGTACTCGCGGGCCTTGTCGCCGAACGCGCGCGTCCGCGACGCGAGCCACTGCTTGAGCCCCGCGATGCCGCCCACCGTGGCGAGCGACTCGTCGTGGTCGAAGTACTCGAGCGCGCCCGTGCGCCGCACGATCTGCTTCTTCTCCTCGAGGATCACCGGCAGGTCGTCGAGGCCGAAGCGCATGTCGCTCACGGCCGCGCGCGAGAAGGCTTGAATGGCCTGCGACTCGGTGAGCCCGCGCGCGGCGTGGACGACGCGTTCGAAGAGCGACGGGTCCTCGTCGACGGCCACGCGCCCCACCGACCGCAGCGAGTCGAGGAACGACCGCAGCAGCGACGCGAGCTCGCGCTCGTCGGGCGGCGGCACGTCGACGACGGTCACGTCGCGCGCGAGGTCGTCGGGCACCTTCGCCACGGGCGACACCATCACCACGGTCTTGAAGGCCCGCCGCGCGTGGTTCACCGCGTCGCGCAGCTTGCGCACGATCACCGGGTCTTCGAGGTAGGGGTGAAGGTCGTGCAGCACGAAGAGGGCCTTGTCGGGGTGCTGCATCACGTAGTCGAGGGCCTTGTCGGGCGCGCGGGCCTTCTCGGCTGAAGACACGGGCTCGCCCGGCGCGCGCGGGCCCACGTGGCGGTCGAGCACGAAGCGCGCTTCGTCGAAGCCCGTGGTGCACGTCCACGAGAGCACCGGGCGGCGCAGCTCCTGGCCGAGCGCGGCGAGCATGCGGGCGGTGCGCTCCTCTTCGTCGGTGGTGAGCCAGAGGGCCGGGTAGCGGGCGCGCACGTACACCCGGAGCTCGTCGCGGACGCGGTCGATCGACACGGCGAGAGGGTACAACAGCGCCGCTACGAAGCCTTCTCCCCGTCGTCGTCGAGGGCCTGGCGGTACACGTCGGGGCCGTACGCGAGGTTCGCCTCGTCGCGCGCGAGCGCCGCCGCGAGCAGGCGGTCGACCACGGGGCCGAGCACCTCGAGCCGCGTCGAGAGGAGGTAGTACTCGTCTTCGGGCACGTCTTCGTAGACCGCGAGGCCCGCCTCGAGCGCGGGCACGTCGTCGGCGTTCACCCCGAAGCCGTGGCCGTCGCCCACGTCGCGCCCCTCGATCGCCTCGCGCGCGAAGCCCACGGGGTTGAAGTGCAGAAAGCACTGCGTGAACTCCAGCCGCCACGCGTCGGGCTCGCCCTCGGGCGCGTGCCAGCGCGCGCCGTACATCCGCCGCGTCACCTCGCCGAAATATGCACCCGCCGCCGCGGAGACGAGGCCGCGCACGTCGTCCTTCGCGTCGCGCACCGTGCGGAGGTAGTGGTCGAGCACGGGCAGGGTGTCGGGGGTGAAATCGAGCGCCACGCCCGTCGCGGTCTGCACGTACTGCACGCACGCGAGGCACAGGTCGCGGACGTGGTCGGGCACCTCCGCGGGGTCGAACTCGGGGATCTCGGGTTCCATGTCGCCCTCTCGTGGGGGCTCTGCCACGAAACCACCGCCCGTGAAATGCCTTTCGTGACCGCGCGGCGGCGTGTTACGCCCGACGCGAGAGTTTTCACCATGAGCTCGCAGCGCCCACGCGAATCGATCACCGAGCCCCCGTACACGGGCCCGCTGGGGGCGACCCGGCGCGAGGCCGCGTCGGTCCCCACGCCCGAGGGGGCGCCGCGGCGCGTCGAGGTCGTGCGGCAGGTCAACGCCCTCACCGACCCGCTGCTCGCGCGGCAGGCGCTCGACGGCACGCTCCACCGCGTGCAGGAGCTCGAGCTCGCCGTGCCGTACCTCTTTCACGACCCCACGGCGCGGCGCTTCGCGCTGGTGGTGCCCCCGGCGCGCGCCCACGAGGAGCTCACGCTGCGGGCGGAGCTCCTGACGCGGCTGGCGGGCGACACGGGCGAGGCGCTGCCGGCGTACGTGCGCGAGGCGCGCGCGGTGGTGGGCCCCGCGGGCCTGCGGCGCTACCTCGACGAGGCGGCGCGCTCGGGCCCCGCCGACCCCCGCGTCGAGGCCGCGCAGAAGGCCCTCGAGCAGCGCGAAGAGCGGCTCCACAAGCGCGCCCAGGAGGTCACCCGCCGCGAGGACGAGCTCGTCGCCGCGCAGAACGACCTGGCCGAGCGCGAGGCCGAGCTCGACCGGCGCATGGCCGACGTCGTCGCCCGCGAGGAGGCCCTCGCTTCGGAAGAGCTCGCCATGCGCGCCAACGCCTCGGCCCTCGCCGCGCGCGAGGCCCGCCTGCGCGCACGCGAAGAGGACCTCGTCGCGCGGGAGTCCGCCGCGGCCGCGCCCGAGGTCGACGGCGAGGCCCTCACCGCGCACCCGCCCGCGCCGCCCGTCGACACCGAGCGGCCCTCGGGCGAGGTGCCCGTGAGCGACGAGCCCCTCGAGGTCGACCTCGACGACCTCGCCCCCGTGCGCTCGGGCGCGTCGGGCGGCCACCCCGCGGCGCCCTCGACGCCCGTCGAGATCATCGCGTCGGAGGCCGAGCCCGAGGCGCCGGCCCGCCCCGCGCTCGGCGTCGACCGCGCGTACGCGGCCGCGGTCGAGGGCGAGGTGCGGGTGTGGTTCCAGGCCTCGCCCGAGGTGGCGCAGCAGCTCGCGGGCGGCGCCGTGGTGCCCGTGCTGCAGGCCGACCCCGGCGGGTCGCTCCCGCTCGCGCTCCTCACGGTGCGCGCCGAGGGCGGATCGCCCGTCTACACCCGCGTCGCGCTCGACATCACCCGCCCCGAGGACCGCGCCGTGGTCGAGAGCCTGACGCGCGACTTCCGCGTGCGCGCCGAGGTGGTGAGCCCGTCGGGCCGCGCCCTCGGCGGCTCGGCGCTCGCCGCGCCCTGCGAGGCCAACGCGCAGCGCGTGCTCGCCCTGCTCTCCGCGCGCGCCGCAGGCACCGCCGAGGCCCGCCGCGCCGAGATGGACCGCCTCGCCGCCGAGGGCGTCTCGTGGCCCGAGGGCGACGCGATCGCCCTGTCGTTCACCGACGACCACCCCCTCGCGAGCGCCGCGGGCGTCGAGGGCGCGCTGCGCGCGTACGAGCCCCTGCTCGACCGCGCGCTCTGCGACCGCTTCGTGGTGGCGCGCGGCGTGTCGGTCTCGCAGGTCGAGTCGTACGGCAAGCGCCTCTGCCTCGCGGCGCTGCGCTGCGGGGTGGTGCCCTCCGAGGCCACGACGCGCCGCGCCCTCGAGCTCGGCATCGCGCCCGACGAGCGCGCCCTCGTCACGCGCGCGCTCACGGCCTACGCGCGCACCGTCGAGGGCGGCGCGTCGACCATCGGCCGCACGCCCCGCGCGGCCTCGGCGGCGTGGGGGCCGCTGCTGGCGTGGGCGAAG
>JBDHVF010000556.1:0-5849 GCA_039809605.1 Polyangiales bacterium
CGCGGGCGTCGGCGCGGTGGGCGCGGGGGGAGCCGGGGGTTCGCTGGTCTCGGTCGCGGGCGCCTCACGGCGGCATGCGGACACGAGCAGGATCACGAGCGCGTACTTCTTCATGGTCGGCCTCACGGGGGCTCCAGGGCAGACGTCGGCGCGGCGGGCGACCGGTGCGCCCGCGCTCGCGGCGTGAGCGCGGAGGGGCGGCGTGGAGCGGCGCCGAGCCTCGCGTCACACGCCTCGGATCATGCGCGGCCGTGGCCTCGCGCGCCGTCTGCGTCTCGCACTTCGTCTGCACTCGGTCGTCGCGATCGTCGGCCCGCTGTCGCCCGCGTCGCCGCAATGTCACGCGCGTCGTTGACATGCGAGGCCCGGCGTACGAAGCATCCATGGCCGTGGCGCCGGTGATCCCGCTGGAGGAGTACGCAGCCCTCGTCGAGGAGGCGCCCGTGATGCTCTGGCGCGCGGGCGCCGACGGGCGCCGCGACTACTTCAACGCCGCCTGGCTGTCGTTCACGGGCCGTACGCTGGCGCGCGCCGAGGGCGACGGCTGGGTCGAGTGCGCGCACCCCGACGACGTCGAGCGCTGCGCCGCGGCGTGGCGGGCGAGCCTGGAGCGGCGCGCGCCGTTCGAGTGCGCGTACCGGATGAGGGGCGCCGACGGCGCGTACCACCACGTCGTCGACCGGGCGGTGCCGCGCCGCGACGCGCGCGGCGAGTTCGCGGGCTACGTCGGGCGCTGCGACGTCGACGACGAGCGGTACCGCAAGGCGGCGTTCCTCTCGACGATGGCCCACGAGCTGCGCACGCCGCTGTCGTCGCTCGCGCTGCTCGCGCAGTCGATGCTGCGCAAGTCGTCGTCGGGCGCTCCCCCGCAGCCCGAGGCCCTCGAGCGGCTCATGCGACAGACCCGGCGCATGAACGCGCTCATCGAAGACCTCTCGACCGCGGGGCGCCTCGAGGCGGGCCGCGGCCTCACCATCGATCACGCCCGCGTCGACCTCGTCGCGGTCGTCGACGAGGCGCTCGCCGCGCGGCGCGACCTCTGGCCGAACGACGCGCCCGCGATCGAGCGCGAGGCGCCCGCGGGGCCGCGCTACGTCGCCGCCGACCGGCGCAGGCTCGCGCGGGCCGTGCTGGCGTTGATCGACAACGCCGTGCGGTACTCGCCCGAGGGCGGCGCCGTGCGCGTCGCCGTGCGCGACGCGCCTGCGGGGGTCGAGGTCGCGGTGAGCGACCAGGGCATCGGCGTGCCGCGCGACGAGCTCGCGCGCCTGGGCACGCGCTACTACCGCGCCTCGAACGCGCCGGCGGTGCACCCGCGGGGCCTCGGCCTGGGGCTGGCGCTCGCGCGCGAGATCGCGGAGCTCCACGGCGGGCGCCTCACGATCGAGAGCGAGCCCGGCCGCGGCGCCACCGCGACGCTCTCGCTGCCCCTGGCGCGCGAGGCCTGACCGCTACGCCCTCACGAGCGCGTCGGAGAGCCTCTGCGCGAGCGCCTCGCCCGCCGCGCGGGCTCCGGCCGCGTCGCGCGCCACGGCCTCGTGCGACGCGCGCACGGCGCGGGCGCCGTCCTCCGACGCGTAGAAGCCCTGCATGGTGAGCGCGCCCGTCGCGGCGTCCCAGCGGGCGAGGGCGCCCATGGGCACGACGCAGCTCCCGCCGAGGGCGCGCATCACGGCGCGCTCGGCCTCGGTCTCCATCGCCGCGCGCGCGTCGTGAAAGCGCGCCACGATCGCGGCCGCGGCGGCGTCGTCGGCGCGGCACTCGAGCGCGAGCGCGCCCTGCGCGATGGCCGGCACCAGGGCGCCCTCGAGGCGCACCGCGTTGGGCGCGAGGCCGAGCCTGCGCACGCCCGCCTCGGCGAGGATCACCGCGTCGTACTCGCCCGCCGCGAGCTTGCGCAGCCGCGTGTCGACGTTGCCCCGGAGCATGCGCACGTCGAGGTCGGGCCGCGCGGCCTTGAGGGCGAGCTCGCGGCGCTTCGAACTCGTGCCCACGCGCGCGCCCGCGGCGAGGGCGTCGAGCGCGCGGCCGTCGGGCGTCACCAGCAGGTCCCAGGGGCTCTCCCGCGGGGGCACGCACGCCACCGCGAGGCCGGGCGCGAGCTCGGCGGGCAGGTCCTTCATCGAGTGCACGGCCACGTCGGCGCGGCCGTCGAGCAGGGCCTCCTCGATCTCCTTGACGAAGAGGCCCTTGCCGCCGACCTCCGAGAGGGCGCGGTCGGTCACCCGGTCGCCCTGGGTCACGAGCTGCACCTCCTCGATCACGAGCCCGGGGTTGCGGGCGACGAGCTCCGCGGCCACCTGGCGGCTCTGGGCGAGGGCGAGGGCGCTCTTGCGCGTGGCGAGTCGAAGCGTGGTCATGCGGTCTCCGTGGGGGGCGCCTCGGCGGCGGGCTCGTCGGCGAGGTCGAAGAGGGCGCGCAGGGCCTCCTCGGCGCGCGCGCCGTCGGGCGTGTCGGCGCTCTTGCGCAGCGCGACGGTGGGCGCGTGCAGGAGCTTGTTCACCGTGGCCTCGAGCATCACCTCGAGGGCCTTGCGGTCGTCGTCGCTCAGGTGCTTGAGGGGCCTCGCGAGCGAGCGCTCGAGCTCGGCGCGCGCCGTGGCCTTGAAGCGCTGCCGCAGGGCGGTGATCACGGGCGCCGCCCCGCGCGCGCGCTGCTCGGCGCGAAAGGCCTCGAGCTCCTCGGCGAGCACGCGCTCGGCCGCGGCCGTGGCGGCGGCGCGCGTCGACGAGCCCTCGGCCACGATGCGCTCGAGGTCGTCGATGGTGTAGAGGTACACGTCGTCGAGGTCGCCCGCGCGCGGGTCGACGTTGCGCGGCACGGCGATGTCGATGAGAAAGAGCGAGCGGCCGCGGCGGCCCTTCATCGCCCGCTGCACCTCGTCGCGCGTCACCACGTAGCTCGTCGCGCCGGTCGAGCACACGATCACGTCGCCGTGCTGAAGGAGCAGCGGCAGGTCGGTGAGCGGGTGCGCGGCGCCGCCGTGCTCGCGCGCGATCGCCACGGCCTTGTCGTAGCTGCGGTTGGCGACCGCGAGGCGCGCCCCGTGGCGCACGAGCGTGCGGGCGGCGCCGAGGGCCATCTTGCCCGCGCCGAGCACGACCACCTGGCGGTTCGCGAGGTCGCCGAAGATGCCCCGCGTGAGGTCGGCCGCGACGCTCGCGACGCTCACCTGCCCGGCGCCGATGCTCGTCTCGGCGCGCACGCGCCGGGCGGCTTGAAACGCCCTGGGCATCAAGCGGTTGAGCTCGCGCCCGGTGCAGCTCGCGTCGCGCGCGACGCCGTAGGCCTCCTTCACCTGGCCGAGGATCTGCGCGTCGCCCACCACCAGCGAGTCGAGGCTCGCGCACACGCGGAAGGCGTGGCGCACGCCCGCGTCGCCGCGGTGCTCGTAGAGGTAGGGCGCGGCCCCGCGCTGGTCGAAGTACGCGCGCAGCGCGTTCGAGACGGAGTCGGCGTCGTCGCCCGCGGCGTACACCTCGACGCGGTTGCACGTGGCGACCAGCATCGCCTCGCGCACGCCCGGCAGCGCGCGCACGGCCTTGACCGAAGACTCGAGCGCGTCGGACGACACGGCCACGCGCTCGCGCGTCTCGACCGGCGCCGTGCGATGGTTCACCCCCACGACCACGAAGCGGGACGTCATGGGCTCCCGGCGCGGAGGTAGTAGCCCGCGAGCACGAGCAGCGCGCTCGCGTACCCGAGGATGGTGCCGATGGCCGCGCGCCGCCCGCGCCAGCCCGCGGCCAGGCGCAGCACGAGCACGCCCGCGAAGAGCACCCACGCGCCCATGCCCACGTACTGCTGCCACGAGGCGAGGGGGCTGCCCGCGCCGGCCTCGCGCGCGCCGACGAAGAGCCCCGTCACGATGCCCAGGGTGAGCGCGGGCAGGCCCACGGCCACGCAGCGGTACCCGAGGTCGTCGAGCACGTCGAGCGGCGGCAGGCGCTGGAACACGCCCCCGAGGCGCTTGCGCTTCACCTGGCGCTCTTGGATGAGGTACGCGAGCGCCATCGCGGCGGCCACGGTGAAGGCCGCGGTGCCGACGAGCACCGAGCCCACGTGCAGCGCCACGAGGGCGCCGCCGAGGTGCCCGCCCGGCCGCCCCGCGGGCGCGCGCGACGCCAGGAGCATGAGCAGCGTGAGCGGCGCGACGAAGGCCCCCACGACCTCGACGCGGGGCCTCGCGCGGCCCACGGCGAGAAAGGCCGTGACCACGAGCAGCGCGAGCGTCGAGAGCGACTCGCGGATGCCCGCGAAGGGCCCCGCGCCCTGCGACTGCCAGCGCATCGCCTCGTGCAGCGCGTGGAGCACCGCGGCGGCGGTGAGCAGCCGCAGGCCCCAGGCGACGGGCACGTGGCGCTTGGTGCCCGCGAGGTGCGCGAGCAGCGCCGCGCCGGCCACGCCGTAGAGCGTCGCCGCGAGGTAGAAGGCAGGGTTCGCGAGCCAGGGGGACACGTCGGCGGGGGAGGGGATAGGAGCTTACTTCACGTTGTTCAAGAAGAACTTCTGCAGCGCCGCGAGGGTCGCCTGCTGCTGCGCGTCGTCGGCCTCGCGGGGGGCGCGCGACGACGGAGACTTGCGGCCCGCCGAGGGGAGCGGCGGGGGCGTGAGCACGACCGAGGTGATCTCGGGCACGAGCGTGCCCATGAAGCCCGTCTGCACGCGGTACGCGTTGTCGCCGAGGATCACCGAGTCGGCCATGTGCTCGCCGCCCATCGCGGCGACCTGTTCGAGGTCCTTGACCTTGCCCACCAGCCCCGCGGCGTCGGGCTGCCCCGTCACCTCTTCGAGGAAGCGCAGCGCCTCACGGAGCTTGAAGCGCCGGTTGGTCTCGCGGTCGTTGAGCTCCTCGGCGTCGAGCTCCGCGCGGCCGCCTGCGACCCACGCCTCGAGCGCCTCGTGGGCGATGAACAGCCGGGAGGGGGTCATGGCGGTCACCGCGGAGACTATCACTTCGCGCGCGGCCGAACGCAAACGCCCGTCACGCGAGCACGTCGAGCGGCCGCTCGATGAGCTTGCGCAGCGCCTGGAGGAAGCGCGCACCGAGCGCACCGTCGACCACGCGGTGGTCGCACGAGAGGGTGACCGCGCAGCGCTTGCCGGGCACCAGGGCGCCGCCCTTGACCACGGGCACGTCGCGCACCGCGCCCACCGCGAGGATCATCGACTCGGGGGGGTTGATCACCGCGGCGAAGCGGTCGACCTGGTACATCCCGAGGTTCGACACCGAGAAGGTCCCGGCCGTGATCTCTTCGGGCTTGAGCTTGCGGGCGCGGGCGCGGGCGATGAGGTCGCGCGCGGCGCGGGCGATGACGCGCACGCTCGCGCGGTCGGCCCCGCGGATCACCGGCGTGACGAGCCCGTCTTCGATGGCCACGGCGATGGAGACGTCGACGCGGTCGTAGACCACGACCTGTCCGTCGATCCACGACGCGTTCGACTCGGGCACCGCGCGCAGCGCGAGGGCGCCCGCGCGCACGACGAGGTCGTTGAACGAGACCTTGTCCTCGGGCGCCGCGCCGTCGTTGAGCTGCTCGCGCAGCGCAGAGAGCGCCTCGACGTCGAGGTCGGCCTCGAGGTAGAAGTGCGGCACCGTCTGCTTGGCCTCGACGAGCCTGCGGGCGATGGTCTTGCGCGTGGGCGACGGGGTCTTCACCGCGTCGCCGGGGCGCAGCGCGAGCGCGAGCGCGTCGGTGAGCGCGGGCGCGGCGCCGGGCGCGGGGCGCTCCTGCCGCGGGGCCATGGTGGGCAGGTCGTCTTCGGTGACGCGACCGTGCGGGCCGCTGCCCCTCACGCCCTCGAGCGAGACGTCGCGCTCGCGGGCGATGCGGCGCACGCGCGGGGTC
>JBDHVF010000557.1:0-5838 GCA_039809605.1 Polyangiales bacterium
GGGGGGGGGGGGGGGGGGGGGGGGGGGAGCGGGTGGTTGAGCGCGGGGAGCGTACTGCACGCATCCGTCACGCCTCCGAGGGATCCCGTGGCATTCTCGACGCCATGTCGAGCGAGCCCGCCGCGCCCCTGGAGATGTCGTACGCCGAGTACCTCGCGCTCGAGGAGCGATCGGAGACCAAGCACGAGTGGGTCGACGGCGTCGTGTACGCGATGTCGGGCGGCACGCTCGCGCACAACCAGTTGAGCGCGCAGTTGATCGGCGAGCTGCTTCGCATCGTCGGCGACCGGCCGTGCCGGGTGTTCACCTCCGACCAGCGCACGCGGCCGAAGCGGGTGCGCTTCGCCACGTACCCCGACGTGACCGTGGTGTGCGGTGAGCCCGTGGTCCACGACGAGGACCCGAACGCCGTCATCAACCCGCTCGTGCTCGTCGAGGTTCTCTCCGACAGCACCGAGGCGTGGGACCGCACGGGCAAGTTCAGGCGCTACCGCAAGCTCGACTCGCTGCGGCACTACGTGCTCGTGTCGCAGCACGAGCGCTGCATCGAGGTGTACTCCCGCAACGCCGACGGCGACTGGGTGCTGCGCGAGGCGACCGAGGGGCAGTCGGCGCCGCTCGCCGCGCTCGAAGGCGCGCTCGACGTCGACCGCGTGTATCGCAACGTCGAGCTCACCCCGGCGACCGGCCGCAGAGGCGTCGCCGACGAGTAGCCCGGCACGCTGCACGGGTCGTTCGGCGCACCTCGCGGAACGCCGCCGTTGCACCACTGCGCCTCGGGCGAGGCTCCACGGCCGCCGATGAGAGCTGGTGAGTCCGGCATCACGCCGCTCGATCACGGAGGGGACCGATGAAGAAGCACGCGACCGCGACGAAGGCCGACGATTCGAAGGAGCCCGAGGAGGACGTGCAGCTCGCCGACGCGCAGCAGGCCGCGAACGACGCCGACGAGCCCGTGCCGCGCTACGTGGTGACCGCCGAGCAGCGCCAGGAGTTCGAGCGCGACGCCGAGGCGTTGCCCGCCGAGGAGGTGGCCGCGCTGCCGCACAAGCCCGAGGCGCAGCTCGACTGGATGGACGGCCTCCAGGCGACCGCGTGGCGCGACCGCGCGGAGATCGTCATGGTCAGCCTCGACGGCCGGCACGTGACGCTCGCGGAGATCCACCGCTTCGGCGCGCGCATCGAGTGGGCCCGCGGGGTGGTGGCCGCGTGGCGCGTGGGCGCAGCGACGGCGTCGCCGGTCGTGCCCGTCGCCTCGCCCGAGGTGGCGCTCAAGCGCGCGATGGCCGCCGACCAGAAGACCGTGCACCGCGCGCTGGCGATGCGCTTTCGCAAGAGCCCCGAGCAGCGCCGCGAGCTCGCGCGCGTGGCTCGGCTGCGCGCCGACAAGCACCTGAGCGCGCGCAACGCGTCGCTGCTCTCGATGTGCGCCGACGCCGAGGTCGAGGGGTGGCTGCGGTCGCTGCCGCGGGGCGAGGGGGCCGCGCTCGACCGCCTGCGCGCGCGCCACGCGGAGTGGGTGCGCCGTCGCAAGCAGGGCGCCCCGACGGCCGCCCGCAAGCGCGCGCTCAAGGGCCTCGCCGCGAAGGCCTTCGCGCTGCTGCGCGCGGACCGCGAGCGCATCGTGGCCGCGGGGCGCTACCTCGTCGAAGGACGCGACGACCGCAAGGGCGACTACGCGGGCTTTCGCGACGTGAAGCGCACGCGCAAGGGCGCGCCGAAGAGCGGCTGACGCGAGCGCGTCGCCCCGTGCGGGATCTTGCGGTCGACGGGGTCCCCGCGCAGACTCCAGCGCATGGGAGAGCCCGCCGAGAAGGCTACCGATGCCCGCGAACCGCTCGTGATCTACGTCACTCGGGGATTCGACTCCTACACGTTCTTCGTCAGTCGCGACCAGATCGACCGCCTGGAGGCTGCGCTCCCCGATCGCGTCACCATCGCGCTCGACCAGCGGAGGCCGTTCGCGGAGGTGTTCGAGCCGATCCACCGTCACGTCCTCGCGCTGCTCACCGCACAGGATCCTCGCGCGCTCCAGGCGAGCGGCGGCGTCGAGGTGCGCGACTACGACTCGCGCGAGCTCATGTGGCAGCAGCGGTAGGGCCGCGGCCTGGCTTGCGCGCCGCCGCCATCATCCCTTCGCGCGGATCCGCTCTTCGAGCGTGGCCACGAGAATCGGCACGGTGAGTCGGTCCTTCGCCCTGCCGGCCTTCGTCTTGAGCTCGATGAGCGTTGGCAGGTCGACGACGCGGACCGGCGCGTCGCCCATCGGGATCACCTCGGAGCGCTCGAGCAGCCAATCGTAGTCCTGACCGGGGTCGAGCTCGCAGAGCACATCGACCGGACCCGCCGAGCTATCCAGCAGGACGTGCCCGCGCCCCGAGAGCCATGTCTCGTCGGGGCGCAGGCGCCGCGGGTCGGCGCGCTTCACCGCGTCGATCGAGCGGAGCACCCCGAGCAGCCTCGCGATGTTCTCCGGCGTGCGTCGATGCACGATGTCGAGGTCGCGGGTCACGATCGACGCGCCGTGTAGAACGCCTGCGACGCCGCCGATGACCACGAACTCCACGCCCTCGGCGACGAGCGTGACGATCAGCGCGTCGATCGAGTTCGGTAGCTCTCCGCCCATCGAAAGAGGGCCTCCGCGTTGTGCGCGCTGCTACGAACGCGCTCCATGGGGTCGAGCCGGAGCGTCGAGAGGATGAGCGTGCGGTCTACGTCGTCGACGGCCGCGAGCACGTCGGGGTCCCGCTCCGCGAGCATCGCGCGAACCCTTGCGACGACCGGGTCGCGTCGGACCGGATCGTCGGGGGTGTTGACCACGTCATCGGGAGCGTTGACCACGTCGCAACGCTACCACGGCGTGCCCTGCTGACGCATCGTAGACGACCATCAACACCCGACCACGTGCACGGCGCGCCCGCCCACGTCGCGCTCGCGCGTGAACAGCCGCTCGCTCCAGGGCGCCGTGGAGCGCAGGTCGAAGAGCACCAGCCACCCTTGCTCCAAGTCCAGCGCCTCCAGGTAGCGGACGACCTGCTCCAGCGCCTCGTCCTCGGTCTCGGTGTCGCGCCGCAGCTTCACCTCGACGGGCACCCGCTGCACCTCGTCGCCGACGCGCCACTCGACGAGCAGGTCGAGCGCGCCCTTGCCGAGGGCGTACTCGCGCTCGATGCGCCCGCCCCCGTTCACCACGCGTTGTAGGAAGGCCATCAGCATCAGGTGCGGCCCCGACTCCTTATAGGAGAACCCTTCGGCGGCGAGGTGCCCGTCCTTACGCCAGAACGTCTGCCACGCGGCCATCAGCTTCGGCACGTCGAGCCGCCCGTCCGCGCCCACGTACCAGGCCGTTCGCTGGTCGATCGACTCCTGCGCGGGCTGGGTGAGCACGCGCGCGACGACCTCCCGGTAGATGGGGTTGGCGACCTCGAGCCCGCCCTCGCTCCGCCGCAGCAGCCCCAGGCCGATGACGTACTGCACGTCGGCGTCGATGTCGTGGAAGGGCAGCCGCCCCCCGGCGAGCATCGGGTCGAGCACGCGGCGCACGCGCTCCTCCTGAAGCCGCGCGGCGAGCGCGTCGATCTGGCTGCGGCGCTCGGCGGCGAGCGCCTCCTTCGCCGCGTCGACGTGGGCGGCCGTGACGGGGAGCGCCCGATCGCGGACGAGCCGGTCGACCGCGTAGTCGGCCAGCGCGTTGACCAGCCAGGGCTGTCCCCGCGACAGGTCGAACACACGCGCCACGGCCCCGGGCTCGAAGCGCTGCCCGGTGTGCGCGGTGTGCTGCGCGAGGAGGGCCCCGACCTCGGCGGCCGTGAAGAGCTCGAGGGTGGTGACCTCGGCGTTGACGTTGAAGGGTGACGAGGAGCCGAGCCAGCCCACGGCCCGGCGCTCGTCGGTCGTGAGGGCGTAGTCGCGCACCGCGCGGCGCCCCACGAGCGCGACGCTCCACGTGAAGGGCGTCCTCGCGCGGTCGAGGTAGCCGTCTCGGAGCTGCGAGAGGAATGACACCATCGCCGCGCCCACGAGCCCGTCGGCCTCGTCGAAGAAGACCACCAGCGGCAGCGCCAGCGCCCGGCAGAGCCCGGTGAGGTGCCGGCGCAGCGCGGTCCGCGGGTCGCGGAGCAGCTCCTCGCGGTCGTCGGGCGCTTCGACGTCGAGGCCCTCGGCCGCGACGGCGTCGTCGAGCTTGTTCAGGATGGTGCGCATCGCGGCGGCGGGGTCGGGCGTGTCGCGCGCGGTCTGAAGG
The DNA here is from genome assembly GCA_039809605.1 of Polyangiales bacterium. Classification (GTDB taxonomy): domain Bacteria; phylum Myxococcota_A; class Polyangia; order Polyangiales; genus CAISKJ01. The sequence continues at coordinate 4,244 of JBDHVF010000557.1, forward strand.
TCGACCCAGAGGGCGCGGTAGCGATCGCCCTGGTTGTACCGCTCGACCATCCACCGCACGCAGGTGGTCTTGCCGCACTGGTGACCCGCCACCAGCGAGAAGAACTTCCCGTCGTCGACCAGCTCCAACGCGCGCCTCACGCGGTCGCCCGGCGGCAGCATGTAGTGCTGGCCCTCGACGCAGGGGCCCGCGGTGTTGAAGCTCGGCCTCATCGTCGCGCCATGATGCCCTGCGCCCGGGGCATGGCAAGCGTGGCGGTGAGTTGCGGCCTTCGCAGGGCGTCGAGGGCTACCGCTCGGGGGCTACGACGACGCGCCGCGCGAGAGCTCGCTCAACAAGTCGTCGAGCACCGTGAGCCGGTGCAGCACCTCGACGCCGCCGTCGATGCCCTCGCGCATCAGCGCGCGTTCGGCCTCCGACGCCACGGGGGGAGCCTTCGAGGCGCGCGCCCACGTCGCCTCGTCGGGCCACACCGCGTACGCGATGTACGCGCCGTCGGCGTCGCGGTGCAGGCGAGAGCCGCCCGTACCGTACGCGCGACGGATGGCCTCCGTCACCGCGCGCCAGCCCGCGCGATGGGTGTCTTCGAAGCCCGGTTTGAGACGCCAGCGGTAGACCACGACGAACATGCGCCGACGATACCCCGTGGCGCGCGCCGCGCGGAGATCATCGCCCGCGGAACACCGCCTCGCGGCGCTCGACGAACGATCGCACGCCCTCGGCGGCGTCCTCGGTCGCCATGAGCGCGCGGGCGGCGGGCATCATCTCCGCGAGCGCCGCGTCGAAGCCCTTCTCGATGGCCGTGCGCGCGTTGGCGAGCGTCGCCTGCACCGCGAGCGGGGCCTGCCGCGCGATCGTCTCGGCGATCGCGGTCGCGCGCTCGAGCTGCGCGCCGGGCTCGGTGACCTCCTGCACGACGCCCATGCGGCGCGCCTCGGCGGCGTCGAAGAAGTCGCCCGTGAGCACGTAGCGCATCGCGTTCTGGTAGCCCGCCGCCTGCGCGAAGCGTCGCGCCGCCGAAGGGCATGATCCCGCGGCGCACCTCGAACTGCGTGAAGCGCGCGTCGCGGGCGGCGATCACCACGTCGGCCGCGAGCGCGAGCTCGACGGCGACCGTGTAGCAGTAGCCCTGCATCGCGAGCACGAAGGGCTTCGTGCGGCGGCGCCCGGTGAGGCCGAAGGGGTCGACGCCGCCCTCGACGAGCATCGTCCCGCCGGCCGCCACGTGGGGCCCCACCTCGGCGAGGTCGAGGCCCGCGGTGAAGTGGTCGCCGTGCGCGAAGACTACGAGACAGCGGAGCGCGGGGTCGTCTTCGATGCGCGTGAAGGCGCCCGCGAGCTCGCGGAGCATCTGGAGGTTGAACGCGTTGCGCTTCGCCACGCGGTCGATACCAACCGCAGGTCAATCTGGCCGCTTTCGCAGAGCCCCCACCCAACGCTGCCGCGCGCCTTGGCGGAGCCCCCACCCCCGCTGCCGCGCGCCCCGCCCCCGCGGAGCGAGGGCGTGGCTGAGCGTAGGGAGACGAGGAGATGGGCTGCCTGGGTCTCGCAGGCGCCCTCGCGCTGCGAGGGCCATCACTTCAACGCTCCATGAA
>JBDHVF010000558.1:0-5837 GCA_039809605.1 Polyangiales bacterium
GGGGCGCGACGGGCGTCGCGGCGACCCCCGCGAGGGTGCTCGAGGGCGGCACCGACGCGTACTTCGGCGTCGCGGTGGCGGGCGCGGGCGACGTCGACGGCGACGGCTACGGCGACCTCGTCGTCGGCGCCGACATCGCCAGCCCCGGAGGGCGCGGCAACGCGGGCACGGCGAGCGTGTTCCTCGGTGGGCCGTCGGGCGTCGAGGAGACACCGGCGAGGGTGTACGAGGGCGCCGAGACGGGCGGGTCGTTCGGCGCGGCGGTGGGCGGGTGCGAGCTCAACGGCGACGGCTACGCCGACGTCGTCGTCGGCGCGCCGGGAGGGCTGCCCGACGGGAGCCGGCGCGGCACCGCGAGCGTGTTCCTCGGGGGCGTGTCGGGCCTCGCGACGACGCCCGCGGCGGTCCTCTCGGGCGCCGCGCGGGGCGGCTACTACGGCAGCGCCGTGGCGGGCGCGGGCGACGTGAACGGCGACGGCATCGGCGACCTCGTCGTCGGCGAGTACCTCGCCAGCCCGGGCGGCCGCTACCAGTCAGGGACCGTGAGCGTGTACCTCGGGAGCGCCGCGGGCGTCGCGCGCGACGCGGCGACCGTGCTCGAAGGCGACGCCGCGGGCGACCGCTTCGGCCACGCCGTGACGGGCGCGGGCGACGTGAACGGCGACGGCTTCGCCGACCTCGTCGTCGGGGCGTACCTCGCAGGCCCCGCCGGGCTCGCCCACGCGGGCGCCGCGTACGTGTTCCTCGGGAGCGCGACGGGCACCGCGATGGACGCGGCGACGACGCTCACGGGCGGCACCATGGGCGACGAGCTGGGCTACGGCGTGGCGAGGGCGGAGGGCACCCCGTGGTCGCGTCACGCCGGGTGGGGCGCGCCGGGGGCGACGGGTGCAGCGGGGCGCGTCGGGGAGGCGCCCGCAACCGTTGCGAGCGCCATCCGGACGCGTCGGGAAGCCGCCTGCAACCGCTGCATGCGCCATCCGGACGCGTCGGGGAGGCGCCTGCAACCGCTGCATGCGCCATCCGGACGCGTCGGGAAGCCGCCTGCAACCGCTGCATGCGCCTCCTCGACGCGCGCTGCCACCGGTCTGCTATCGGTGCCGTGCTCCGAACCTGCGAAGGTCGCCCCCGGGTAACAACCGCCTGCGCGCAGCGGGCGTCGATCACGGGAGACGACATGAGAACGATGAGCAGAGCGATCCGGCTCGCGGCGGCCTGTGCGCCGCTCGTGCTGGCCGGGTGTACGGGCGACTCGGGGGGCGCCGCCTCCAGGGCGAGGGACAACACCATCTCCGACCAGCTCCACAACGCGGGGACGACGGGCTTCATCTTCCTGCCGCCGATGGTGCCGCAGCCCGCGGTGGTGGGCGGCATCGTCTACAACGCCACGCCGACGGTGCGCGTCGACGAGGTCACGACCGCGGGCGTCACGATCCGCACGCTGGCGACCTTCACCACCACCACGGGCCCCGAGCACGAGCGCATCCGCATCCACTACGCCGACCGCGCCGTCGACGGCGACGACAACGACGGCGACGGCGACGACGAGGGCTACTACTACGCCCGCTGGAAGACCAACAACGCCCACCTCACCACCAGCGCCCTGTACCGCGCGAGGGTGTTCGTGCCGGCCAGGGGCGGCGGCCAGCGCGAGCTCGGGTTCGCCGACGTCCAGGTCGTGCGCGACATGGGGCAGTACCGCTCCAGCGCCACGGCCGACTTCACGCCGCTGATCAGGAACACCACGCTGCGCATCAAGTTCCGCATCGACACGCCCGCGGTCGATCAAGACGGCGACGGCGTGTTCGACTGGGTCGACAACTGCCCCGCGGTGGCCAACGCCGACCAGCGCGACACGCAGCGCAACGGCACCGGCGACGCCTGCCGCTGCGTGGGCGTGACCTGCACGGCGTCGGACGCCTGCCACGTCGCGGGCGCCTGCCAGCCCACCACGGGCACCTGCACCAACCCCAACGCGGCCGACGGAACCGCCTGCACGCGCGCCAACGCGACGGCGACCTGCCAGTCGGGCGCGTGCACGCTCGGCGCCTGCGACACGGGCTTCGCCGACTGCGACGGCAACACCGCCACGGGCTGCGAGACCGCGACCAACACCCTCACCAACTGCGGCGGCTGCGGCGAGGCGTGCGCCCAGGTCGCGAACTCCTCGCCCACCTGCGCGACGGGCACCTGCGCGCTCGTGTGCAACACGGGCTGGTACGACGCCGACGGCGACCGCGCCAACGGCTGCGAGCTCGACATCACCACCAACACCGACTGCGGGCGCCCGCACAACGCCTGCGTCTCCGACAGCACCGACGTCTCCACGTGCGTGTCGGGCGCGTGCTCGGCGATGGCGTGCTCGCCGGGCACGGCCAACTGCAACACGGCCATCGCCGACGGCTGCGAGGTGTCGCTCACGAACGACGTGGCCAACTGCGGCGCCTGCGGCAACGCCTGCGCGACGCCCAACGCCACGCCCGTCTGCGCGGGCGGCGCCTGCGCCGTCGGGAGCTGCAACGCGGGCTTCGCCGACTGCGACGGGAGCGCGGCCGACGGCTGCGAGGCCAACCTCACGACCGACGTGTCGAGCTGCGGCGCGTGCGGCAACGCCTGCGCGCTGCCCAACGCGGCGCCCGCGTGCGTCGCCGGCACCTGCGCCATCGGCGCCTGCAACGCGGGCTTCGCCGACTGCGACGGCGTCGCGGCCAACGGCTGCGAGACGAACCTCCAGAGCGACGCGGGCCACTGCGGCGCGTGCTCGACGGCCTGCTCGTTCGCCCACGGCTCCGCGGTGTGCACGATGGGCTCGTGCGCGCTCGGCACCTGCGACGCGGGCTTTGCCAACTGCGACGGCAACGCGGCCAACGGCTGCGAGACCACGCCCGGCACCGACGTGAACAACTGCGGCGCGTGCGGCAACGCCTGCGCGAGCGGGCCCGACTCGACGGCCACCTGCACCGCGGGCGGCTGCGGCATCGCCTGCGCGGCGGGCTTCGCCAACTGCGACGGCAACGCGGCCACGGGCTGCGAGGTCGACGCCGAGACCGACCGCAACAACTGCGGCGGCTGCGGCGTCGCGTGCGGCGCCGATCAGGTGTGCTCCTCGGGCGCGTGCACCGCGGTGACGTGCAGCGGAACCACCGCCGACTGCAACCACCTCGCGTCGGATCTCTGCGAGGTCGACCTCAACACCGACGTCGCCAACTGCGGCGGCTGCGGCATCGCGTGCAGCTTCCCCCACGCGGCGGCCGAGTGCGTCTCCGGCACCTGCGGCTTCACGGTGTGCGACACCGGGTGGGCCGACTGCGACGGCGTGCAGTCGAACGGCTGCGAGGTGAACCTCACGGCCGACCCGACCCACTGCGGCGGCTGCGGCACGGCGTGCTCGTTCGCCAACGCCAGCGCGGTGTGTTCGAACAGCACCTGCGCGCTCGGCGCCTGCAACGCGGGTTACGGCGACTGCGACGGCAGCGCCGCCAACGGCTGCGAGGCGAACCTCAACACCAGCGTCACGAGCTGCGGCGCGTGCGGTCACGCCTGCGCGGCCGGGCAGAGCTGCGTGGCCGGGGCGTGCGTCACGCCCTGCGCGGCCGGGCAGACGGCGTGCGGTGGCGCGTGCGCGAACCTCCAGTCGGACTCCAATAACTGCGGCGCCTGCGGGCACGTCTGCGCGGCCGGGGGGCTCTGCTGCAACGGCACCTGCAGGAACCCCGTGACGCAGACGCTCTACCGGACCAGCCTCTCGCGCGCCGCGTGCGGGAGCCCCGGCGAGAGCCAGAGGCTGTCTTCCATGGGCTCCGTCACCGTCACCCCGCCCTCGACCTGCGGCTCGTCGGCCTACACGGTCACCTTCGCCACCCGCGGCGGCGACGCCAACCCCACGTACGCCCCCGCCGAGACCTGCGTGACCTTCCTCTACCCCTCCTACACGACGGACGGCGCGGGCAACGGCGGCGGCACGTACACCATCTACGGCTCGCCCGGTCAGCTCGTGGGCTTCGACACCCAGGCGACCAGCGCCGGCAGCCTGGTCCTCTACCACAGCGATCAGAGCGTCTACTTCCCCCTGCCCTGATCAGGGGCCCTCCGCGGGATCGATCGTCGCGCGCCCGGCCCGGTTCGTCGCCGGCACCGGGCGCGTCGACGTCACGGCAGCCGCGCGGCGAGCCCGAAGGCCACCCCACCGGACGAGGGGACGACGCCCATCGTCACCTGCACGGGTCTCGACGGTGCGCCGCGGTCGAGCAGCAGCCACGCGACGCCCGCGCCCACCGCCGCGACGCCGACGCCGAGGAGCACGCCCCCGCTGGCCGCGAGCTCGTTGGCGGTGCGAGACGCTTCGAGGTGCGGCTGCGTATCGCACTCCGCCGCGCCGTCGCTCACCGTGCACCCATCGAGCGCGGCTTCGCGGACCAGGAGCAGCGCCACCCCGCTCGCGATCGCGGCGGCGCCTCCGCCGAGGAGCAGCGCGGGCGCGAGGCGGTTCGGCGTTCGCACCGCGGGGCGAGCGATCGGCGGAGCCGTGACCACCCGCGGCGGCTCGACGACCGCGGGCGGCGACGCGATGACCGAGGGCGGAGGCGCGAGGGGCTCCGTCGCGAGCTCGAGGTCGACCTGCACGGTCGCGCCCGCTCCGACCTCGCGGCTCGCGGAGAAGGCGCGGCGGCCGGGCGCGGACGCCTCGACGGTGACGACGCCGGGCGAGACGACGTTGGGCACGCCCAGCAGCGCGGGGTTGAGCGGCGCGCCGCGGAGCGTGACGCGGAGCCCTTCGGGCGCGGGCGTCGGGGCGCGCACGACGACGTAGCCGACGCGCGCGCGGGCCGAGGCGGCCAGCTCGCGGCACGTGGTCAGGAGCGCCGCGCGGTGGGCCACGGCGCGGTCGCGCTCGACCTCGCGCACGCACAGGTCGGCCATGCCGAGCGCGCCGGCGGGGTCGCCCGTGGCGTCCATCTCCTGGGCGATGAAGAGGCGCACCGACGGGGTCATCTGCACCGCGCCCGCGCTCTGCGCGAGCGCGAGGGCGTCGGCGTGGTGGCCCGCGGCGCGCTCGGCGGTCGCGCGCTCGATCAGCACCCGCCGCGTGGCGAGCTCCTGGTGCGTCTGCGCGGCGGCCGCGCGGGGAGAGACGAGCGCGGCGAGCGCGGCTGCGAGCGACCTGCGCCGGCTGGCGACGACGTGACGTGGTTGCGCGAGCCGCCGTGCCGTTCCCTTCATCCGACGGCGGGAGCCTAATCGATCTGCGACGGGTTCGACACGGCGCGGCGCCGCAGGCCGATTGCGCGCCCCTGCGGGTTCTGTCACCGTCGCGCGTCGCGTGCGGACGAAGTGCTACTGGCTCGAGACCGCCGACGGCCGGGTGATGATCGGGCCGTGGGCCGTGCTGATCGGGCGCAACCCCGACTGCAACATCGTGCTCGAAGGGCCGGAGATCAGCCGCCACCACATGCTCGTGCGCCGCGCCCGCGAGGGGGTCGAGCTCCTGCCGCTCGGGCGGCAGCCGCCGCGGGTCAACGGCGCCGAGTGCCGCGCGCTCACGCCGCTGCGCGCGGGCGACCGGATCGAGGTGGGCGAGTGGTCGTTCCGGCTGGCGGAGGGCGAGGTCGAGGGCGGCCCCCGCGCGAGCGAGATGGCGTGGTTCCTCGAGCGCCGCACGGGGCTCCTGCGCCCCGTCACGGGGCCGGTGTTTCGCGTGGGGGGCGGCGACACCGACGACCTCATCGTCGAGTCGTGGGAGCCGGCGGTGCTCTCGATCGAGAGCGGCGCGGGCGCCCCGTCGCTCACGGCGCTGCGGCCGGGCGTCGGCTGCGGCCGCGAGCTCGCGGCGGGCGAGC
>JBDHVF010000559.1:0-5809 GCA_039809605.1 Polyangiales bacterium
CCCGAAGCGCAGCCGGTGCGCAATCGCGCGCCCGTCCATCCGTGACGGGCTGTCACGTTGTTCGCGACCGCCACGCGGCCGTGACGTCGCGCGCGCACAGGGACGTCGCCCGCGGCGAAGCGGTGCATTTCGCGCTGCACTTTTTCGCATCGCGACGGGGTGGCGGCGCACGTTCGCGCGCCCTACACCACGTTGCGCCGACGGCGAATCATGAGGCGAGGCGTTCGCTCGCGACCTTCGCGTCGGCAATCCATGACACGCCCGCGGCGCGCGTCTGCGCGCCCTCGCTGGAGGTGAATCCCCATGAAGGCATGGCTGCTGGCGGCCACGCTGCTCGTGTGCGCCGTGCTCGGCGTGAGCGGCTGCTACGACGCCTCGGCGCAGGTCGAGTTCGCGGTGCAGCCCGCGACGACCCGCACCGTCGTGCCCGTGATCAGCGCGTCGATGAAGTCGCGCCTCCGCTCGATCTACCTCTCGGGGCAGTCGAGGGGCAACCGGGCGTCGGTGTTCTCGAAGGTGGGCGACAGCATCACGGCGACGGGCTCGTTCCTCACCGACATCGGGTGCGGGGTCGAGAACCTCGGCTCGCACACCGAGCTGTCTCCGACGATCTCGTACTTCCGCGCGACGAGCGTCCCGGGCCGGGCCGCGGTGTGGTGCGGCGTCTCCAACTCGTTCTCGATGGACAGCGTCGCGGCCGACATGGGCTGGACCACCGCCAGCGTGCTCGCGCCCGTCTCGCGCTCGGGCTGCGCGGCGCCCTACGACACGGCCCTCCGGTGCGAGCTGCACCTGACGCGCCCCTCGATCGCGCTGATCATGCTGGGCACCAACGACCTCGAGCGCATCAACGACCTCACGACGTACCGCAACAACCTCACGCAGATCGTCAACGACACGATCGACGCGGGCGTCGTCCCCGTGCTCAGCACCATCCCCCCGAGGCGCGACAGCGCCACCCTCGCCTCGCGCGTCGCCGCCTACAACGACGTCGTCCTCAACGTCGCGTCCTCCATGCAGGTGCCCCTGTGGGACTACTGGGTCGCCATGACGGGCTCCTCGATGGTCAATCAGGGCATCGGCTCCGACGGCATTCACCCCAACATCTACGGCGGCGAGTACGGCTGCGAGTTCACCGACGCCGCCCTGCGCTACGGCTTCAACCAGCGCAACCTCACCGCCGTGCAGGTGCTCGCCCACGTCAAGGCCGTCGTCATCGACGACGGCGCGCCCGACCCGTAGTCACTCCCACTCGATCGTCGACGGCGGCTTCGACGAGATGTCGTAGACCACGCGGTTGACGCCCCTGACCTCGTTGATGATGCGCGTCGAGATGCGCGCCAGGAGCTCGTGCGGCAGCCGCGCCCAGTCGGCCGTCATGCCGTCGGTGCTCTGCACCGCGCGGATCGCGCACACGCGCTCGTAGGTGCGCTCGTCGCCCATCACCCCCACGGTGCGCACAGGGAGCAGCACCGCGAAGGCCTGCCACACCGCCTCGTAGAGCCCCGCCTCGCGGACCTCGTGCTCGACGATCGCGTCGGCCGCGCGCAGCACCTCGAGGGCCTCGTCGGTCACCTCGCCCAGCACCCTGATCGCGAGCCCCGGGCCCGGAAAGGGCTGCCGCCACAGCACCCCGCGCGGGATGCCCATGACCTCGCCCGCGGCGCGCACCTCGTCTTTGAAGAGCTCGCGCAGCGGCTCGATGAGCGCGAGCCTCATGCGCTCGGGCAGGCCGCCCACGTTGTGGTGGCTCTTGATCACCGCGCTCGGGCCCTTGAACGACACGCTCTCGATCACGTCGGGGTAGAGCGTGCCCTGCACCAGGTGGGTCACGCCCGTGAGCTTCGCGGCCTCCTCTTCGAAGACCTCGATGAAGACCCGGCCGATGGCCTTGCGCTTCGCCTCGGGGTCGGTCACCCCCGCGAGCGCGTCGAGAAAGCGCCTGCGCGCGTCGACCACCCGCAGGTCGAGGTGAAAGGTGTCGCGAAAGACGCGCTCCACCTGCTCGCGCTCGCCGCGCCGGAGCACGCCGTTGTCGACGAAGATGCACGTGAGCCGCGCGCCCACCGCGCGCTGCGTGAGCACCGCGGCCACCGAGCTGTCGACCCCGCCCGAGAGCCCGCAGATCACCCTGCCCTCGGGCGCCGTCGCGCGGATGCGCTGCACCGCCTCGTCGATGAAAACGCCGGGGCTCCAGTCGGGGGTCATGCCCGCCACGTCGAAGAGAAAGGCCGAGAGGATCTCCTCGCCCCGCGGGGTGTGCGCCACCTCGGGGTGAAACTGCACGCCGTAGATCCGCTTCGAGAGGTCGGCCACCGCCGCGAAGGGCGAGCCCTGCGACGTGGCCAGCACCTCGAAGCCCTCGGGCAGAGAGACCACCCGGTCGCCGTGCGACATCCACACGTCGATCACCTCGCCCGAGGCGAAGCGCGAGAGCACCCCCACGGGCCTGTGCACGGTGACCTTCGCGGGGCCGTACTCCCTGTGCTCCGCGCGCTCGACCCTGCCGCCGAGCGTGTGCGCGGTGATCTGCTCGCCGTAGCAGATGCCCAGCACGGGCACACCCAGCTCGAACACGCGGGGGTCGACCGGCGGGGCGCCCGGGTCGAACACGCTCGACGGCCCGCCCGACAGGATGATCGCCGAGGGCGCGCGGCGGCGCACCTCCTCGATGGGCACCGTGCAGGGCTGGATCTCGCAGTAGACCGACTGCTCCCGGATGCGCCGGGCGATGAGCATGGTGTACTGCGAGCCGAAATCGAGGATGAGGACGTGCGGGCGTTGCATGCGCGCGCGACTCTAGCGCAGGGGCCTCGGCGCGTCGTCAAAGGGGCTCAATCCGAGTCGTCGTCGCCGCCGCGCGCGAGGATGCGCCGGATCGTTTTTCGGTCGACGCCCAGCACCTCGGCGGCCTGGGTCTTGTTGCCGCCGAGGCGCGCGACCACGGCGCGCACGTAGCTGAGCTCCACCTCGTCGAGCGAGGGGACGCCGTGCGCGAGGAGCCTCTCCCACAGGGCCGCGAGCGAGGCGGGCTCCTCGGCGGTGGTGTGCGCGATCCTCTCGCCCTGCACCACGGGCGGCAGGTCGCGCGGGAGGATCACCTCGCCCTCGGCGAGCGCCGCCGCGCGGTGCACCGCCGACTGGAGCTCCCGCACGTTGCCGGGCCAGTCTCGGCGCGAGAGCTCGGCGAGCGCCTCGGGCGAGAGGCGCCGCGGGCGCGCGTCGGGGGCGTGCGCGAGAAAGTGCTCGGCGAGCAGGGCGATGTCGTCGCGGCGCTCGCGCAAGGGCGGCACCTTCACCTCGATCACCCGCAGGCGAAAGAGAAGGTCCTCGCGAAAGCGACCCTCGGCCGCCATGCGCTCGAGGTCGCGGTGCGTCGCGCACACCACCCTCACGTCGACCTTCACCACCTCGTCGGAGCCCACGGGCCGCACCTCGCCGTCTTGCAGCACCCGCAGGAGCTCGGCCTGCACGCGCGCGGGCGCGTCGCCCACCTCGTCGAGAAAGAGCGTGCCCTTGTGGGCGCTCAAGAAGAGCCCCTTGCGCGCGCCCGCGGCGCCCGTGAAGCTCCCGCGCGCGTGGCCGAAGAGCTCGCTCTCGAGCGTGCCCTCGGCGAAGGCCGAGGCGTTCACGGGCACGAAGGGCCCCGACGAGCGCGGGCCGTAGCGGTGGATCGCGCGCGCCACCCACTCCTTGCCCGCGCCCGTCTCGCCGCGGATGAGCACCGGCGCCGACGACATCGCCGCGCGCGCCACCACGCCGTAGAGCGCCACCACCGCGGGGCTGCGGCCCACCACCGCGTCGGGCGCGAAGCTCGGCGCGACGCTCACGGGCGCCCTGCGCGCCGCGGCCCGCTCGAGCGCCGCCCGCACCGCGTCGCCGAGCCCCTGCGCCGTCACGGGCTTGGGCAGGTAGCTCGTGGCCCCGCGGTCGACCGCGCGCACGGCGTCGTCGAGCGTCACGAAGCTCGTGAGAAGGATCACCGGCACCTCGGGCCGCCCCTGCTTCAGCGCGTCGAGCAGCGAGAAGCCGTCGGAGCCCGGCATGTTCACGTCGGAGACCACGCAGTCGACGCGCTCCTGATCGATCACCGCCAGCGCCTCGCGCGCGCTGTCGACCGCGGTCACCCGCCACGCGCCGCCCGAGAGCATCGCCCGCGTCAGCGTTAGCGCGTCTTCGTCGTCGTCGACCACCAGAACGTGAGGTTGCGCGGCCATCGCGGTCTTCTACCCCATTCCCGCCGCCGCGGCAGCGCCGACGCCCTGCCAGGGAATGTCCACCCCCTGTGACGAAGTATGTCCCACGGGTCTGGTGCCCCGCGCGGGACGTGCGGTACGTGTCGGGTCCATGACGATCGCGGCGCACGAGAACGCTCCGAGCGAGGAGTTCACGGTCAACGGCCGGCGCTACCGCTGGCATGAGGGCGAGCACGCGCTGCCGACGCAGGCCGTGCGGATGCGCGCGCGTCGCCACGAGCTCGGGCCGCTCTTCGCGCGGGTGATGCTCCCCGGCCTCGAGCGCCGCGGCGCCTCGCGGCAGGTGCTGGGCGCGGGGCCGCGCGGGGGCTGGAGCCGCGCGCACTGGGTGGTGTGGCGCGCGCCGGGCGACGCGCAGCCCGTGTGGGCGCTCTACGTCCCGACGCGACGGCTCACCGCGAGGGCCCTCGACGACCTCGGGCGCCCGGCCAACGACGGCGCGCTGCTGGCGGCCTGGGGCGACGGGCCGGTGATGGCCTGGGCGAGCGAGCGCCCCGAGCTGCGCGAGGCCGTGCGCGACGCGCTGCGCGCGCTGCCGGAGTTCCTCGCGGGCGGCGTGGCCTCGGCCGACGCGACGCTGCCCGTGCGGGTGGTCGCGGCGTGACGTTCCGCGAGGTATTTCCAACCGCCGCGTGAAGTCCGCTACAGTCCGCGCGACATGTCCAGCGCGGTCCAGTCCATTCGCGTGCTCGTCGTCGACGACGACGCGGCCATCCGGGATCTGCTCGAGACCGTCCTCCGCAAGGACGGCTACGAGGTGACCACGATCGAAGATCCCACCAAGGCCGACGGCGAGGTGCGCGCGGGCAAGTACCACCTGTGCCTGCTCGACGTGATGATGCCCGGCCAGGACGGGGTCGAGACGCTCCGCAAGATCCGCAAGGTCGACCGCGACCTCGCCGTGGTGATGATCACCGGCTACCCCTCGCTCGAGACCGCCGTGCAGGCGATGAAGCTCGACGCGCTCGACTACCTGCGCAAGCCCTTCACCGTCGAGGAGCTGCGCGCCGTCGTCGAGCGCGTGCTCAAGAAGAAGGGCCTCTCGCGCACCCCCGAGGAGCAGCTCCACCGCGTGATCGGCGAGACCATCCGCAACCTCCGCAAGGAGCGCTCGCTCACGCTCAAGCAGATGGCCAAGCGCACGGGCCTCTCGGTGTCGCTGCTCTCGCAGATCGAGCGCGCCGAGTCGTCGGCGAGCATCTCGTCGCTGCACAAGATCGCCGTCGCGCTCGACGCGCGCATCCAAGACCTCTTCGGCGAGTTCTGACTCCGGTTTGGCCGTTGACGAGTCTCGCTGCGTGTGAACGCGGCGCGCGAGTTCGCACGGCCCCCTCACCGCGCTGCCGCGCGCCCTCACCCCCGCGGAGCGGGGGCAAGGGCTCTGTCGTCTGCGAGCGGTTGGTGTCGCACCGACGCGTCGTGATCGAGAGGTCGCTGCGGCGCAGAGCACCCACGCGGCCATGATCAGTATCCATCGGGCGAAGGTGGGGGCGGTGAAGGCGGGGCGAAAGACTTCCGACGCACGCAGAGGCGTGCGACCCGTGTCGTTGGGC
>JBDHVF010000560.1:0-5809 GCA_039809605.1 Polyangiales bacterium
TACGGCCAGCCGTCGCAGCCGCAGTTCGGCCAGCCCCCGCAGCAGCAGTACGGCCAGCCGTCGCAGCCGCAGTTCGGTCAGCAGCCGGGCGCGTCGCAGCAGGGCGGGTTCGGAGGCCAGTTCGGCGGCGCGCAGAACGCGCTCGCCAACATGGCGGGCCAGGTCGGAGGCGCCGACATCCAGTACCAGCCGGGGCTCAAGACCAAGACCGCGGGGCTCGATCACAACCTCGCGGCGCTCCTCGCGTTCATCACGCCGGCGAGCCTCGTGTGGATCTTCGCCGAGGAGAAGACGCCCCAGAACCGCTGGCTGCGCTTCATGTCGTTCCAGGCGATCTTCGCGGCCGTGGCCTTCATGGCTCTTTCGGTGGTGCTCGGAATCCTCGGCGCGATCCTCGGGTCGATCGTGGGGGTGCTCGGCACGATCATGAGCCTGCTCACGAGCCTGCTCTCGCTCGCCTACCTCGTGTTCATGATCCTCACGGCGCTCAAGGCCCACAAGGGCGAGACCCCGCGCCTGCCGGTGGTCTCGAAGTTCGCCGCGAAGTACGCCTGACCGTCTCTCCTCGTAGCCCCACATCTCAGGCCGCTCGGTGCCGTCGGTGGTAGGCTCCACGCCCCCCGATGGCACTGCCCCGTAGACGCTCGCACGACGAGCTCGAGCTGCCCGAGCTCCCGCCGCTCGACGGCGACGACACCGACACCGCGGTCGACCCCGGCGACGACGTCGACGAGCCCGCCGACGACGACCCCGCGTCGCTCGACGACGCCGCGGCCGACGACCTCGCGTACGACGAGCTCGACGAGCTCGAAGAGCTCGGCGAGGCCGACGAGGGCGAGGGGCCCGCCGAGCCCGGTGACGACGCCGAGGAGATCGACGGCGACGACGACGAGCGGTGGACGGGCGACGACGCGCGCGAGCCCGACGAGGGCGACGAGGTCGAGGAGCTCGGCGGGTTCGCCCCCGACGACCAGGGCGTCGAGGGGCCCGAGGGGGACCTCGCCGACGAGCTCGAGGCGCTCCCGCCGCTCGACGACGACCCCGAGGGAGACCGCCCGATGGGCGACGAGTCCGCGGAGATCCCCGAGCTCGGCGCGTTCGCGCTGCCGCGCGGCGAGGGCTACGAGGCGCGCGTGCTGATCGGCGAGGGCGCGTCTCCGCCGGCGCCCGCCGCGACGGCGCTGTCCGTGAGCGTGGGGCGTGACCGCGTGTACGCCGTGGGCGACGCGCTCGTGGCGCTGCCGCTCTCGTCGCTCGACGACGCGGGCGCGGGCTTCGAATCGGTGGGCGGGCTCGACGTCGACGAGCTGCTCTCGTCGGTGCTCGAAGACGCCTCGGGCGCGCTGTGGCTCGGCGCGTTCTCGGGCTCCCTGTGGCGCAGGGCGCGCGCGCGCGACCCGTGGCGTCGCGTGGCGTCGCTCTCCGAGGGGCGCTCGACGGGCGCCGTGGAGCTTCACCGCGAGGGCCGCCGCGTGTGGGCGCGCACCGAGCTCGGCACGCTGCACCGCAGCGACGACGGGGCGCGCTTCGAAGCGGCGCTCACCGGCGAGCACGTGCGCGCGCTCGCGGTCGACGCGCGCGACGGCGTGGTCGCGGCGCTCTCGGGGCGCCGCCGCGACGCGCTGCGAACGTCGTCGGACGGGGGTCGCACGTGGGCTGCGCTCGTGCTCCCCGACGAGGCCACGGTGCGCTGCGTGGCGCGCGCGTCGGAGGTGCTCGTGGTCGCGCAGGAGGGCGGCGGCCCCGGCTACGTGTCGGTCGACAGCGGCGCGACGTGGGCGCCGTGGCCGCTGCTCGCGGGCGCGACGGCGGTGGCGCTGGTCGAGGCCGACGACGGCGACGCGCGGGTGCTCTTCGCGGCGCACGACGAGTCGGCCGATCGCGTGGCGCTGGCGGTCGCGCGCGTGGGGGGCCGCGGCGAGCCCGTCGGCGCGCGGCAGCTCTGCGACGTGGACGCTACGCTCCCGCGCACCGACCACGACGACGACGAGGGCGCGCACCGCGTGGAGCGCGTGGTGCCGCTCGACCGCGGCGTGCGCCACGTGGCGCTCGTCACGTCGCGAGGCGCCGTGGTGCTGGTGAGCATGCGCGGGTGACCCTCCCCCCGACCCCCTCCCGCGGACGCGGGAGGGGGTGCCTCGGAGTAGCCTGCATACCCTCACCCCCCGCCCTCTCCCGCGAGGTCGCGGGAGAGGGAGCGCTGCCGCCCATCGTCTGCGCGCCGTGCGATCGTCCGCGTGCCACGTGATCGTCTGCGTGCCGTGCGATCGTCTGCACGCCGTGTGATCGTCTGCGTGCCGTGCGATCGTCTGCACGCCGTGTGATCGTCTGCGTGCCGTGCGATCGTCTGCACGTCGTGTGATCGTCTGCGTGCCGCGTGATGGTCGGGGTGGCGTCGCATCGTCTGTGTGCGAAGGGGCCAACATCGCGCTCGCGCGTAGCCGCGTCGGCACGACTCGTCGCTCACGCTGTCGGCCACGACGCGGCAGCGCTCCCTCTCCCGCGACCTCGCGGGAGAGGGCGGGGGGTGAGGGTATGCAGGCTACTTCGAGGCACCCCCTCCCGCGTCCGCGGGAGGGGGTCGGGGGGAGGGCCCCAGCCGTCGCTGGATGTCCGCGAGGGCCTCGAGCTCCCACTCGAACTGCGGGCCGAACGAGGGCAGGAGCGCGCGGTAGTTGTGGAACTCGTGCGGCAGGAGGAAGAAGCCCTCCCACGTCGACCAGCACCGCTCGGGCCCTGGCCGGCGGGTGCCCTCGTCGCAGCGCTCGTACGCGGCATCGCCGGGCCGCGGGAACAGCCCCGCGCTCACGAGCAGCCGGTACCACGCCCAGGTGCGCGGGTAGTGGTCGTCTTTCGCGCCGATGCTGAAGCGCATCGCGAAGGTGCCCTCGCGGCGCCGCTGCGCGAGCGTCTGAAAGAGCGCGTCCCGCGCGGACCTCGGGCCGAACGTGGCGTCGACGCTGAGGCCGTTGGGGTGCACGTACGGGCAGAGGAAGCCCGTCGTGTTGAACGCGCCCGCGTCGGCGCGGAGCGCGCGCGCGACCTCGACGGCGCCCGACGAGATGCTCTCGACGCCGAAGGCGATCTCTGCCCGCGCGTGGCCCGGGAGGTACGTCGCGAGCACGTGCTCGGGCAGCTCGCGCGCGATGTACGCCGCCATGCCGTTGGGGAACTGCGAGCTCGACCCGTCGAGGCCGATCACGATGGGAGGCGGCGCCTCGGGGTGCGCGGCGATCCACTCGTCGACGCGGCGCCGCACGGCGAGGCCCCCCGTGCCGGGCACCACCCCGCGGTCGCTCGTGGGCGTGAGGAACCACCGCGTGCGGTTGCCATTGCCGCCCGACACCAGCATGAGCACGGGGCGCGCGCGCGCGGGGTGGTCGAGGTAGTCCGCGGGCAGGTAGATCGCGTAGCTCGCCGTGCGCAGGGGGTGGTCCTTGCGCGAGAGGTCGGCCACGGGCAGCGCGCAGTCCATCACGTGGCTCACGCGCGGAGAGCCCTGCCAGTCGAGCAGGCGGCGCTGGTCCTCTTCGTCGGGCGGCTCCTCGCCCGACGCGCGCGGCAGCCCCCGGTCGACGCGGGCGAGGGGCTCTCCCGGCGCGAGGTGCCCGTGAAAGAGCGGAACCCACTTGAGGAGGTACTCCGTGCGCGCGAGCCGGTCGGGCAGGCAGTACCGCCGCGCGTGTTCGACGAAGGGCCACGTGCGCGCGTCGGCGACGGCCTCGGGCGTCGTGTGCGCCACGCCCGCGTCGGCCGCCGCGACGGTGACCTCGGGCGTCGCCTCGTGGCGCGCGGGCGCCGTGACCGCGCGCTCGACGCGGCGTGTGGCCTGTGACGTCTTGCGGCGGCTCGCGCACGCGAGGAGCGCCGCCACCACGATCGTTCCGTACGTCCGTCGCATCAGCGTCGCGAGGCGACCGTCCCCTCGCGTCGGCGCGGCGCGGGGCCGGGCCTACCCGTCACGTGCAGCTCGGGGTCGAGGCGCGTGCCGTTGCGCGCGACGATGAAATGGACGTGGCACCCGTGCGCGTCGCCGGTGTCGCCGACCTCTGCGATGGGCTGTCCGCGGCGCACCATCGCGCCCGCGGCGACGAGCGTGCGGCGCACGTGACCGTAGGCCGTGACCCACGCGCCCGCGTGCACGATCGCCACGACGTTGCCCGAGCTGCCGTGCGCCCCCGCGAAGCCCACCACGCCCGCGTGCGCCGCGCGGATGGGCGTGCCGCAGCGCGCGCCGATGTCGAGCGCCTGATGGCGCCCCTCCTGCGCGTGAAAGCCCTGCGTCGCGATGCCGATGGCGACGGGCCAGAGGTAGCGCCGCGTCGGGCGCCCTCGCGCGGCGGCCACCCACGCGGCGTGCGGGCGGTCGTGCAGGAGCGCCTCGATCGCCGCGGCGGTGCCGAGCCCGAGTCGCCGCGCGCGGTTGCGCTCCGCGGGTCGCGGGAGGGCGAACACCGGAGGCTGCCTCGGTCGCGCGGCGCGGCGCGCGGGCTGCGCGGCGCGCAACACGGGCTGCGCCGAGCGGAGCGCGTTCTGCGCGGCGGCCTCTCCCTCAGCGCAGAGGCACGCTGCGAGGAGGGCCACGATGGTCCACGGGGAGCGCACGGGCCAATGGAGTCGCACCCCCGGCGCGCGCTGTCAACGACGCTACCAGCGCGGCGCGACGCGGGGATCTGCGGGCACCTGATCGGGCGTGGGCAGCGTCGCGAAGCGTCGCGCCGACGCGCACCGATCGGCGTCGACGACGGCGGTCACGCGGCGCGGCAGCTCGCGCGCGGCCGAGAGGCGCTCCCAGGTCGCGCGCGAGGGCACGAAGAGGTCGATGTGGTGGCCGCGGATCGCGCCGCCTCCGTCGACGGCGACGAAGCACCCGTCGTGGCGAGAGCCGTCGGGCAGGGGCATCCCGCGCAGCTCGGGGAGCTCCACCACGTGACCGATGGGGATGTACCGGCTGTCGACCGCGAGCGAGCGGAAGGGCACGAGCGCGTAGCCCTGCACGCCGACGCCGTAGGGGTACTGGCCCGTGTCGACCTCGACGAAGCACGCGCGCCCGTGGTTGCGCGAGGCCCAGTTGAGGAGGCGTCCGTCCCAGGTGCGGCCGGTGCCTTCCATGGTGAGCGACGAGACGAAGCGCTGGCAGGCCCACGCGACGGTCGACCCCTCGGGGTCGAGCACCCGCACGATGCGCTCGTCGGCGTCGTCGGTGGCCTCGTCGGCGACCCAGTACTCGGTGAGCTGAAAGCGCCCGGGCATCACGCGCTCGGCGCCCGCGCCCAGAGGTGCGAGCGCGAGCGACAGCGCGAGCGGTGCCATCGGTCGGAGGCGCATCGCGCGGAGAGTACGCCGAACGCGCGTGGGTTGAGAAGTGGCGCCCCCGCGGGCTCGGCGACTACATTCGCGCCGATGCTCACCGCCAACACCGCGCCGACGCCGCCGTGCCCGTACTGCAACGGACCGCGCGTGCCCGTCACGTGCACGTGCCGCGGGTGCGCCGACCTCGCGTACGTGTGCGAGTGCCCGCGCGCGGCCGACGAGATCCTCGCGCGCCAGGGCGTGTGCGACGGGTGCGCCGAGGCGGGCTGCGTCGAGGGCGTCGACGATTTCGTGCGCTGCCGCAGGCTGCCGGCCGTCGAGGGGTGAGGCGGTCGCGCGGGTGATGCGGGCGCCGGGGTCGCGCATCCGCGATCGCGGCGCTGGCAGCGAGAGGCCAGCCGCGGCTCCGCAGAGCCGCGGCGCATTCGCGACGTTGTCAGTCCACGAAACGCAGTTCGATCGCGGCGCTGGCAGCGAGAGACCAGCCGCGGCTCCG
>JBDHVF010000561.1:0-5803 GCA_039809605.1 Polyangiales bacterium
GGCCCTGGCGGGCGCGGTCGCGCGGAGGCTGCGGTGCGACGTCGCCGGGCACGCGCGGGGCCCTCGGGATCGAGGGGGTCGCGTGGGCCTGCTGCGCAGGGCGCTTCGAGGGCCGCGGGCCTTGCGGTCGCTTCGAAGGGCGCTGCGCGGGCGAGGGGGGGCGCTTCGAGGGGTGCGCGGCGTCGCCCTCGGGCGGGCGCTTCGAGGGCCGCGCGCCCTGCGCGGGGGGAGGGCGCTTCGAAGGCCGCGGGGCCTCGGCGTCGTCGGGGCCGCTCACGCGCGCACCTCGCGCAGGCGTACGAGCATCGACTCGACGACGAGCTGCACGTTGAGGTTGCCGGCGCCGTCGAGCAGCGCCTGCGTCTCGCGCACGATCTCGGCGCGCGCGGCCTGGAGCGACGCGTGGCGGGGCCTCGCGCTCGCGTGCTGCGCCGCCTCGCCGCGGAAGTACCGCTGCAGGAGCAGGAGCACCGTGTCGAGCTCGTGGCGGTCGGCCTCCTTCGCCTTCTCGCCGACCGAGACGTAGGTGCCGGGCGCGCCCGCGCGCAGCGCCGTGAGGATCTCGTCGACCACGGCCCGCCGCGACGCGAGGGCCTCGCGGTCCTTGAACTCGAGCGCGCGCCCCACGGAGCCGTCGCCGAGCGAGACGAGCTCGTCGACGTGCGCGGGGTCCACGCCCGCCTCGGCGGCCACGTCGCGCAGCACCGCGGCCACGTCGGCCGCGTCGAGGAGCCCGAAGCGCACGGTCTGACACCGCGACCGGATCGTGGGCAGCAGCGTCGAGGGCCGCGAGGTCACCAGCACGAAGTGGGTGTCGCGCGGGGGCTCCTCGAGCGTCTTGAGGAGCTTGTTCGCGGCCTGCGGCAGGATGCGCTCGGCCTCGCGAAAGATCACCCAGCGCGTCGCGCCCTCGTGCGGGCGAAAGGGCACGCGCGCGAGCAGCTCCTCGACCTGCTCGACGGTGACGTTCGGGCGCAGCTCGCTCTCGGGCACGTCCTCGATGCGGCGCGCGCGCAGGCGGTTCTTCTCCGCGCGCTGCTCGGGCGTGTCCTTGTGCGAGTCCTCGATGGGGTCCTTGAGCTCGCGCTGCACCGCGACCACGTCGGTGTGCACGCCGCGGGCGATCTTCTGGCACTGGTCGCACGCGCCGCACGCGTCGCCCTCGGGCGTGCGCGCGCGGCAGTTCATCACCTGGGCGAGGGCGTGCGCGAGGCGGTCCTTGCCGACGCCCGAGGGGCCCGCGAACAGGTACACGCTCGACACCCGGTCGTTGGCGACGGCGCGGCGCAAGAGGTCCACGGCCGCGCCGTGCCCGCGCACGCTTCGAAACCCTGCGAGGCCCGGCATCACCACGGCGACTGCGGGTACCATGGCCTCGCGCCGCGGCGCAACGGTTCCACACGGCGCGGCGCTTTCCGGTTGCGCGGGCGGGCAGCGGGCGCCGAGACTTCGAACTCGATGCTCATCGTCGGCCACCGCGGCGCCCCGTGGGAGGCGCCCGAGAACACGCTCGAGTCGTTCGTGATGGCGCGGCTCGCCGGGGCCGACGGCGTCGAGCTCGACGCGCGCCTCTGCGCGACGGGCGAGGTGGTGTGCTGCCACGACGTGACCCTGCACCGCCTCGCGGGCGCCGCGGCGCGCGTGCGCGCGTCGGGCTGGCAGTGCCTCCGGCGCTACGACCTCGGCCGCGGCGCGCGCCTCGCCCGCCTCGACGACGCGCTGGGCTTCTGGGCGGGCCACGGGCTGGTGAACGTCGAGCTCAAGAGCGACGACGTCGACCTCGCCTCGCTGGTGGGCGCGGTGGCCCGCGCGCTCGCGCGGCACCCGCGCGCCGAGGTGATCGCGTCGTCGTTCTCGCCCGAGGCCCTGCGCATGATGGCCGACGCGTGGCCGCGCGCGCGCCGCGGGCAGCTCGTGCCCCCCATGGCGCGCCCCGAGGCCGCGCGGGTGCTCGCGTCCCTGCGCGTCGGGCGCCCCCACGCGATGCACCCCTGGCACGGCGACGCCTCGCCCGCGCGCGTCCGCTGGTGGCGCTCGCTCGGCTACGAGGTGCACGTGTGGACCGTCGACGACGACACGCGCGCCCGCGCCCTGCGCGACGCGGGCGCCACGTCGGTGATCACCAACGCGCCCGGCGCCATGCGCCGCGCCGCGGTCACGTGGTAGGTCAGTCGGCGTCGAAGGGCACGACCCTCGTCGACGCGAGGCCCGGGATGGCGCGCTCGAGCGCGGGGCGGATCTCGCTCGCGGTCGCCACGAGGGTGATCACCAGGTCGTCGGCGTCGATGCGCCTGCGGATGGCGGCGTTGACCTCGTCGAGGGTCACGGCCTGCACGCGGTCGACGTAGTCGCGGAAGTAGTTCCTCGGCAGGTCGAGCAGGCGCACGTCGAGCTGGTGCCAGAGGCGCTTCGACGCGGTGTCGGTCTCGAACGCGAAGCTGCGCGAGAGGTACGACTTGGCGAACGAGAGCTCGCGCGCCGACACGCCCCGCTCGACGAGGCGCTCGACCATCTTGAGCTGCAGCGCGACGCACGCGGGCGCGTCGCTGGCGGCGGGGAAGGTCCACATCGACCACGCGTCGCGCACGCGGTCGCGCCCGAGGCGGCTCGACGCGCCGTACGACCAGCCGCGCTTCGAACGGATCTCGCGCATGAGCCGCGCGGTGAAGGTGCCGCCGAAGATGGTGTTGGCGACGGTGAGCGCCATGTGGTCGCGGTCGCGCGGGTGCGAGCCCACGTTGCCCACGTAGATCTGCGTCTGCGTACGCGCGGGCTTGTCGACGATCACCAGCCGCCGGCCGCGCGCGGGCGCGGGCTCGGGCACCTCGCGCGGCGGCGGGCGCGTGTCGGGCAGCGCCGCGAGGGTGCGGGCGGCGAAGGCCTCGAGCTCCGCGGGGCGGATGTCGCCCGCGGCCGCGATCACCACGTTGCCGCGGCGAAAGGAGAGGTCCCACGCGCGGCGGGCGTCGTCGCGGGTGAGGCGCTCCATGCTGCGGGGCGTGCCCTGCGAGGGGCGGCCGAAGGGGTGGTCTTCGAAGAGCGCGCGGCGAAAGTGGCGCCCCGCGAGGGTGCGGTCGTCGTCGCGCGTGTCGATGATCTCGGCCCTGATCTCGCGCGCCACCTGCGCGACCTCGTGCGAGGGCAGCGCGGGCTCGGTCACGATGTCGTGCATCATGTCGAGAAAGGGCTCGAGGTTCCGGCGGATCACCGTCGCGTGGAGCATCGACGTGGTGGGGTCGGCCGAGGTGCTGAGCTCGGCGCCCAGGCGGTCGATGAGGGCGTCGATCTCGTGGGCGGTGCGCCGCGCGGTGCCCCGGCGCAGCGCGCGCAGGCACAGGTGCAGCGCGCCCTCGCGGCCCCGCGGGTCGTGCGCGGTGCCCGTCTCGGTCACCACGTAGAGGTCGACGATGGGCAGGTCGTGCGAGGCGTCGGTGAAGACCCTGGGGAGCTTCTTCGGGGCGCCCGTCATGCGGCCTCCGGGGAGAGGTCGGCGCGCACCTTCACCACCGTGCGGCGGCTGCGCCAGAGGTAGCGCGCGGCCACGTCGGCCACGCGCTGCGTGGTGACCGCGCGGATGGCCTCGAGGCGCGCGAAGCCGCCCGCGGGGTCGCCCATCACGGTGTCGAAGAACCCGATCTGCTCGGCCTTGCCGCCGGCGGTCTCGAGGTTGCGGAGGAAGTTGAGCTCCATGCGCGCCACGGCGCGGTCGCGCTCGTCGGTGGTGATGGGCTTGTAGCGCAGGCCGTCGAGGCCCTGGTCGAGCGCGCCGAGCAGCCGGTCGGCCGACACGCCCTCGCGCGCGGTGACCGACACCTCCCAGAGCCCGGGGTCGCGAAAGGTCGACGTCCAGCCCGACACGTCGGAGGCCATCTCGCGCTCGGTCACGAAGTCTCGGTAGAAGCGCGCCGAGCGGCCGCCCGTGAGGGCCTCGGTGAGCACGCTCAGCGCGGCGTGGTCGGGGTGCGCCATGCCGGGCGACTTGTACCCCACCGAGACCTTGTCCGTGGGCGTCGCGCGCTTGAGCGTCACGACGCGCTCCTCGGTCTGATCGGGCTCGGGCGCGAGCTCCACCTTCGGCAGGCGCGCGGGCTTGAGGTGGCCGTAGTGCTTGCGCAGAAGGGGCAGCGCGTGGGCGAGGTCGAGGTCGCCCACGAGCACCAGCGTGGCGTTGTTGGGCGCGTACCACGTGCGGTAGAACGCGCGGCAGTCGTCGGGGGTGAAGTTCAGGATGTCGTCCATCCACCCGATCGTGGGGTGGTGGTAGGGGTGCTCGCGGAAGGCGTGCTCCCAGAGCTTCTCGCTCATGGTGCCCTCGACGTCGTCCTCGACGCGGTAGCGGCGCTCGTTGGCGACGACCTCCTTCTCGCTCGCCACGGGCTTCTCGCGCAGCACGAGGTTGTGCATGCGCTCGGCCTCGAGCTTCACGGCGAGCGCGAACTGATCGCGCGGGAGGTTCTCGTAGTAGTAGGTCCAGTCGTTCCACGTGGCGGCGTTGGTCTCGGCGCCGGCCCGCTCGAGGAGCTGGTCGAAGCGGCCCGCGGGGAGCTGCTTCGTCTCGTTGAACATGAGGTGCTCGAAGAGGTGCGCGATGCCCGTCTTGCCCTCGCGCTCGTGCCGCGAGCCCACGCGGAACCAGGTGTTGTACGACACCACGGGCGCGCTCGGGTCGACGAGCAGCAGCACGCGCAGCCCGTTGCCGAGGCGCAGGCGCTCGACCGCGTGGCCCCCGAAGGCGACGGGCTCGTCACGCGTGATGCGCAGCGCCTTCTCGACGCCGCGGTTCATCCGCGCGAGCACGGCCTCGATGGGCTCCGGCGCGCGCGGGGCGATGGAAGGTCTCGTCATGGTCGTTGATCGTGCCACGGGGTGGGGGCCCCCGGCGGCTCAGAAGGTACCGCTGAGCGAGAGGGACCCGGGGCCCACGCCGAAGTTCAGCCGCGCGGTGGCCGCGGGCTCCTCGGTGCGGCGCGGGTGCGTGAACATCCACACGGCGCCCACGGCCGCGCCGACGCCCGCCGCGAGGCCCACCACGCCCACGATGCGGTACGTCTCGCCCTGGTCGCGGAGCTGCGCCAGCAGCGCGCGCGGCGCGAGCGGGTCGGCGTAGGTGTTCGCGTTGTCGACGGCCACCGCGAGGAAGGCCGACCCGATGCCCACCAGCGCGAGCGACGCGCCCGCGAGGCCCCACGCCGCGGGCGAGATCTGCGTCGTGACGCGCATCGGAGGCGGCGGGGGAGGGCACTCGCGCGCCGGCGGCGGCGGCGGGCACGACGGGCACTCGTGCGTCTCGTGGGGCGTGGGCTGGAGGTTCTGCTCGCCCATCTGCTGCGCGAGCCCCCGCGCGCGCTGCACGAGGTCGGGCTCGGGCGCCGGGTTGGTCATCGCGAGCAGGTCGCGGAGCTGCGCGAGCGCGCCCTGCGTGTCGCCCGCGCGCATGCGCGCCTCGGCGGCGTTGTAGAGCGTGAACGGGTGCGGCCTGATGCGAAACGACCGCTCGAAGGCCACCGTCGCCTCGGCGAACTGCCGCCGCTGAAAGAGCTGCAGGCCTTCGCGGTAGCGCGCGCGCGCCTCCTCGACGCGCTGCGGGTCTTCGGCCTGCGCGGGCTGCGCGAGCGCAGGCGCGGCCGCGGCAAAGGTGGCGAGCGAGAACGTGAGCGAGAGCAGCTTTTGACGCACGGCGCGATACTCTCCATGCGCACGTCGAGCGTCAAGAATCGAGTGTCGTCGCGCTGCGAAACGAGGGCGGCGCGCGGCTCGAAAGAGCTTTCAGAAGGGCACTTCGGTGATCGGGCCGCGACGCACG
>JBDHVF010000562.1:0-5787 GCA_039809605.1 Polyangiales bacterium
CGGGGGGCGCCGTGGGCCGCCTGCGACGGACATGCGAGGAGAACGGCGCGCGAAAAGGCCTACGGAGAAGGCACTTCGAGAAAATCGCCACAACTCATTTTGAGATCGCGGAGGTCGGCGATAGGGTCCGTCGTGTCAGGGCGATGCGCCCGACGCGATGCGAGCCGGCGACGGTTCGCACCACGCTCGGAGCCTCTCACCCTGGCCGTCGGTGACCCTCGCGCAAGCGATCGTGACCGACGCGTGTCGACCCGGCGCATCGCACCCGCGGCCAACGGGTGTGTCCGAGGCGAAGGGCGCGTGACGCTTCTCACCGCGAGGTGAGGGCCGCGCGCACGGAGACCCTCGGGGCTCTTGCCGGAGCCGTGTGCGACCGATGCATCGATGCGCTGCACCGCGCGTTTCGCGACCGCGGTGCGGCGGAAGGGGCCGGAGCTGCGAAGGCGTCGTGTCAGCGAGCACGACACCGAGCGGCGAGGAGGGTCCCGCGGGAGCCCCGAGAGCGCTCCCGAGCTGGTGAGCGACACCCCCGTTGCGCCCGACACGGCGCGCGGGAGTGCGAGCACCGGCGGCGCGCCCACGCGGTCGTTGCGACGATCGCTGCGGCGCAGTCCGAGGGCGCGTGTCGAGCGCCGCACCGTGTTGCTTCGTACGCCTGCGCGGGTACGAGGTGGGTGCGGCGCCAGGAGAGGTGATCGCTCTCCGCGGCACGACGCATCGGGCGACGCACCTCAGGCGCTGCGCTCGTTCACGCGAGCGTCATCCGAGTGCGACTCCGCGCGGTCGAACCCCGAAGTGCTCCCGACGCGTCCGCGACCCTCACCGGTCGCCGGCGCGCTCGGGAGGCGCGACGGGGCTTCGTCCATTTCGAAGCGCCGCGCGCGATCACGCCATCGAGCAACGCCTTCAGCGCCGACAGATCGCGCACGACCCAGCCGGGGCCACGTCGTCCCGCGGCGCCGCGGGCGGCTCGCGGCGACCGTCAGCGCGCCCTCGGCCCGCAGCCGCCGCACTCGCCGCGGTGGCCGCGGCAGCAGTGCATGCGCGGCGGGTGCCCGCACGCGCACGGCGACGTCCATCCGTCGCAGCACACCACGCGCCCCTCGGGCACGGCGGGCGCCGGTCGCGGTCGCCCTGGCACCGTCGCGGACGCAATGGGCGGCGCGCCCGGCGAGAGGACCTCCACGCGCCACGCGGGGTGCAGCTCCCAGAGCGTAGCGACCCTGGGCGTGCCGTGGCTGCAACCTCGCGTGGCGTCGCGGCGACACCAGTGCGCGCCGTCCCAGAATGCGTACCCCGTGAGGCGCATGCGCACGGGCGCGGCGAGGTCGAGCCGGTCGCCCGCGCGAGCGCTCGGGAGGCGCACCGCGGCGAGGATCGCAGCGCGCGCCGCTTCGTAGCCTGGGCCAGCGGGCACCTCGGCGATCACGCGAGGCGAGCCGACGTCACTGCCGGGCGCGGCGAGCTCGAGGTGCAGGTCGCAGTCGTTGTCCTCGACCTTCACGCGCCAGAGGTCGCCCTCGATCGTGAACGACCGCGCCTCGCGCGGATCGACGGGCGTGTCATGCGCGCGAATCCCCGCGTTCGCAGCGCTCGTGGGCGCGGGCCACGCGAGCATCGCCGCGACCGTGAGTGGCGTGCCCGCGGGGCCGGGCGCGCGGTGCTTCATCCCCGTGCGGTACTGCCGCTCGATCGGCGTCGACGGGGTGCAGGTCTGCGCGCGGCCGGTGCGCGGGAGCAGCGACAGCGCGAGCGTGAGCGCCGTCGTGCGTGCGATGCGGCTCACCCGGACGATCCCCCTCGCCCGCCCGTGATGTCCTCGGCCCCCGCGAGCACCTCGGCGGGGAGCACATGCGACGCATGGAGCACCTCGAGCCCGATGAGGTGCCCGCCCTCATCGAAGTCGGCGATGAGCGTACCGGTCAGCGGCTTCGAGCGAGCCTCGCCGGGGCCGATCGCGCGAAGGTAGAGCCAGGCCGCGTCGGCGGCGCGGTCGTAGGTCACGCGGAGGTTCACGCCGCGAGAGGCTACGTCCGCGCGGTGCGGCGCATCAACGTCGTACGAAGCGGTGGTCCGTCGCGCCGGGTACGCGGCGCGCGGGCAGTCACTCACCATGCGCGTCCATCATCACCCCGCGTCGGGCGACCCGGAGCAGGACGCTTCGCGGCCGCGTCTTCCGCGAGGTCGCTCTGGTAGGCTCTCGCCGATGCCTCGACGCATCGGAGCACCGGGATCTACGCATCGTCGACGGGTCGGCGCGCTCGCGGCACTCATCCTCGGCGTCGGCTGCAACGGCTCGCGCGGCGGGGCGCCGACCGTCGCGGCTTCGAGTGCGTGCCGCAACGCGGGCAGAGGTTCCTTGCAACGTGGCGCCGGTGACGACCGTGAGCTCACCGAGGCGGCGGTTGCCGCAGAGCGACGCGCCCTCGACCGGATCCTCGGCGGCTTCGCGCGCGGCGACATCGCCGTCTACGCCGGGCGCGCCACCGCGCGCGAGAACCTGAGCGCCATCGGCCGTGCGGACGCGCGCCTCGACGGACCCGTCGTCGCCGGCCTCCACACCACCTCGTGGGGGCCCACCCTCACCCTCGCGGGCACCTCGGACGACGCCCTGATCGAGCTCTTCGCGTCGTCGGTCGAGCCCCACGCCATCGCGTCGACTGGGATCATCTCCCCTGGCGTCGGCGCGGGGGAGGCCGCGCGTTGTCGCTCGTGCCTCGTGCCGCTCGCCACGGCGCCGCCGCGCGTCGTCCTCCCGCGCTCGGCGTTTCGCGGCGCGTACGGCACGGGGCAGGCGCGCGTGGTCGAGGTCGAGGTCGCGCTCGACCGCGTCGCGCCCGAGGCCGTGACGCTGGCGCAGGTGCGAAGGCTCCTGAGCCACTGGTCCCCCGGCGACGCGAGCGCGCTCGTCCGCGCGGACCGCGGCGTCGGAGCGGTGACCCTCGACGTGCGAGGCGCTGCGGGCGTCCCCGTCTACGACGAGCGCGAGCTGGCGACCTCGGAGCGCAGCGAGTGCCTGCGCGTCGCGGAGTACACCGCCCGCTGGCGCATCACCACGCCGCGCCTGGGTGACTCCCGCGTCGACGACGTGTGCATCACGCGCGTCGTCCGTCGGTGCTGCGCGTCCGCGTCGCCGACGACGCCGTGCTCGAGCCCGCCTCCGCCCGGCTGCGTGGAGCGCGAGGAGCGGCCCGCGAGCGATCCGCCGTGAGGTTCGATGCGCCCCGTGCGAGACACGACCTCCGTCCGCGACCTCGCGCCTGCGCGCGATGATGCGAGGTCGCCGCGCGCGGCCGACGCGACCGACCGATCGAGCGCCGTGGCCAACTCCGGTTGAGCCGCCGTGGCGCGAGGCCGCCCAGCCGACGCGCCGCGCCACCCGCGACGCCGATTCGCGCGTTCGCCCCTCGCCCCGACGCACGCGCGCGAGGCGCTGACCGGGTAGTATCCCCTGCCATGGAGAACCACGCAGACCTCTGGTCGGACGCGTTGGGCCCGGAGTCGGGGACCGAGTACCGGGTCAGCCGAGCGATCGCGGCGATGTTCCCGGGCAAGGCCGTGGTGGAGGGGCTGACGCACACCTTCGACCTGCACGAGTACGCCGCGACGGGGCGCTGCGAGGCGCGGCCGCGCGGGGACATCCACGCGGAGTTCGAAGCGGAGTGGTCGCGCGCGTACGGGCTCTCGCGATGGCCCGTCACCGCGATCTTCGACGTGACCTGGGAGTCGCACGCCCTGGTCGTCGCGTACACGCGCCTGCCCGAAGGCTTCCAGCGCAAGCCGCGCCGGTGGGTCGTCGCCGACGACCGCGAGACGGCCGAGCGCTTCGTCGACGCCGTGTGCACGTACTGCAACGCGCCTCACGACGCGGTGCTGGTCTTTCAGAACGGGTGCTGGGCCAAGAGCCGTGCGCTGTGGCGCGAGGTGCAGGCGTCGAGCTTCGACGACCTGGTGCTCGCGGGCGACATGGCGAGGGAGATCCAGGAGGACTTCGGATCGTTCCTGGCCGCGCAAGAGGAGTACGCGCGCTACGGCGTTCCATGGAAGCGCGGGGTGCTGTTCGTCGGCCCGCCCGGCAACGGCAAGACCCACTGCCTGCGCGCCACGGTGCGCTTCCTCGGCGTCGCCTGTCTCTACGTGCAGAGCCTCAGGTCGCGCTACGAGCCCGACGACGCGAACATCGCCAGGGTGTTCGACCGCGCGCGCGAGGTGTCGCCCTGCTGCCTCGTGTTCGAGGACCTCGACGCGATGATCACCGCCGAGAACCGCTCGGTCTTCCTCAACCAGCTCGACGGCTTCGCCGACGCGTCGGGGCTGCTCACGCTCGCGACCACCAACCACCCCGAGCGCCTCGACCCGTCGATCCTCGAGCGCCCGAGCCGCTTCGACCGCAAGTACCACTTCGCGCTGCCCGGCCCGGCGGAGCGGTCTCGCTACATCGCCGCGTGGAACGGTCGGCTCGACCCCGCGATGCAGGTCTCGCTCGAGGACCGGCGGGCGATCGTCGACGACACCGAGGGGTTCTCCTTCGCCTACCTGAAGGAGCTGTTCCTGTCGTCGATGTTGCGCTGGGTGAAGACGCGCGAGCCCGGCGCGATGGCGGCCGTGCTGCGCACGCAGCTCAAGGCGCTGCGAGGGCAGATGCGCTCGGAGCGGGAGACCCAGGCGCAGGCCCGTGCCATGCAGACGGTCGTCGAGGCCGTGGCCGAGCGGCTGGAGCCCGCGATCCGCAGCGTGGCGTGGCGCTTCCGCCGTTGACCACCGGGCCGGTCGCGCGGCCCCCGCCAGACCTCACCCGCGGAGCCGTAGCGCGCTCGCGTCCCTCCACACGCCGTGGAGGCTCAGCGCGTGGAGCAGCAGCGCGGCGACGAACACCAGCGCGACCGCGACGGGCCGGGCCCGCGCCGGGAGAGCCTCGGCGTCGGAGGTCGCGGCGGCGCTCGTGGGCTCGTCGGGGCGCATGACTGCGATGATCGCACGGGATGCATACCCGCGAGGCGCGATACCCTCCGCCGCGATGACGACCCGCGTGCGGCCCGCGACCCCCGACGACCTCCCCCTCATCCTCGCGCTCGTGCGCGAGCTCGCGGCCTACGAGCGCGCGCTCGACGAGGTGGTGGCGACCGAGGAGTCTCTGCGGCGGCACCTGTTCGGCGAGGGCGTGGGCCGCGGCCCCGTCGCGGAGTGCGTGATCGGCGAGCTCGACGGCGAGTCGCAGGGCTTCGCGCTGTTCTTCCTCAACTTCTCGACGTGGCTCGCCGCGCCGGGGCTGTACCTCGAGGACCTGTTCGTGCGCCCCGCGGCGCGTCGGCGGGGCCTCGGCCGGGCGTTGCTCTCGGAGCTCGCGCGCGTCGCGCTGGCGCGCGGCTGCGGGCGCTTCGAGTGGTCGGTGCTCGACTGGAACGCGCCCGCGATCGCATTCTACCGCGCCCTCGGCGCGGTCCCCCGCGACCAGTGGACGACCTGGCGCCTCACCGGCGACGCCCTGCGCGCGCTCGCCGAGGATGCGGCGCCCTCAACCTGACGGCCGCCCGCGGTCACTCGCGCCGCAGCACGAAGAAGAACGGCCGCGGCACGCCGCGCAGGTCCATGAGCCCGAGCGCCGTGTCGCCGTCCACGCGACGGAAGACGTCGTGGATGGGCCGCGCGTCGTAGATCATCGTGGCGGTGACCCGGCCGCGGTGCTCCATCATGCGGAGCCTCGCCGCGGGTGTCCTTGGCCACCCCAAACTGACCCACGTTGGCCACCCGAAACTGACCCACCCCCGGGTCGATCGGTCGGCTGGA
>JBDHVF010000563.1:0-5785 GCA_039809605.1 Polyangiales bacterium
ACGCCCTCGCTCCGCGGGGGCGGGGCGCGCGGCAGCGTTGGGTGGGGGCTCCGCGAAGGTGCGCGACAGCGTTGGGTAGGGGGGACACGTCGCACACGCGAAAGCGGCAAACTTGACGTGAAGTTGGTATCAGTTCGCCACCGAACTTCGTCGGACCCGCTGCGCGATGAAACCCGCGATTCTCAAGGACTTCGGCACGAGGTTTCTGACTAGCTGGGCACCGAACTGCGTCGGACCCCCGGGGATGAAACCTGCGCAGGAGGTTTCTGACTAGTACAGCCCCAGCAGGTAGCGGAACGCGCCGACGGGTTCGAACTCCACGCCGCCCGAGAGCTGCCACACCGCGGCGCCCGTCAGGTCGACGGTCGCGCCGACCCACAGGCGTACGCCCGTCATGTACCGCGCGGCGTCGCGCTCGCCGGGCGCGTCGCTCGTCGTGTCGTGCGGCTCTCGCAGCGAGAAGGGCGCGCGGTAGCCGTAGGCGAGCGTCAGCGACGCGACGGGCGCCGATCGCGCGTCGGGCACGTCGTGCTCGCGCCACGCCCAGCCCGCGCCGAGCCTCGCGGTGAACACCCCCTCGCCGGGGTAGTAGAACATCCGCAGCGGGCGCGGGATCGCGCCGAGGAAGAGCTCCACGCCGCCCACGGCCTGCGCGCTCGCGAACGTGGCCGTCGCCGCCTCGACGAAGGGCCCCAGGCGCACGTCGCCCCGGCCTCCCAGGGACGCCGTCACGTCGCCGCCGAGGCGCAGGTCGAACACGCCCGTCGCGCCGTCGCCCGCCACGAGCGCGCCGCCGCCGAGCGCCACCCACGGCGACACCTCGAGCGTCGGCCGCTGGCGAGGGAACCTCGGTGGGGGCTGGTGCGCCGACGCGATGGACGTGCGCGCGCACAGCGCCAGGGCGGCGAATGCGAGGCGGGTGCGCGTGGCGGTCGAGGGCGCTGCGTTCGTCGGCATCGGCGCGCGGAGGGTATCAAAGCGCCGCGCGCGGGCGATTCTTCGCGCACCAATACCGTCGAGCTTGGGGCTACACTAGGTGTTCTCTGCCATGACGAACCCCTCCAACGCCTCCGCAGCGTCGCTGCGAGCGCCCTTCGCGCCCGGCGGCCCCTACGAGATCGACCCCGAGCGCGCGAGGAAGCTCCTCGAGATCGCGCTCCGCCGCGGCGGCGACCACGCCGACCTCTTCGCCGAGTTCGCGGTCGGCGCCTCGCTCGTGCTCGAAGAGGGCATCGTCAAGAGCGCCAGCCGAGGTGTCTCTCTCGGCGTGGGCATCCGCGTGCGCCGCGGGTACGCCGCGGGCTACGCGTACACCGAGGACCTCGAGTGGCCCGCGCTCGTGCGCTGCGCCGAGACGGCCGCGCAGATCGCCGAGGGCGAGGCGCTCGCGGTGGGCCCCGTGAGCGAGCGCGCGCACCCCGACCGCTACCGCGTCGAGGTCCCTTCGGTGCTCGCTTCGGGCGCGATCAAGCGCGACATGCTGCTCTCGGCCGACCGCGCCGCGCGCGCCGCCGACGCGAGGGTGCAGCGCGTCGAGGCGTCGCTGGCCGAGTCGTACCGAGAGATCCTCGTGGCGACGAGCGACGGGCGCTTCGTGCGCGACGCGCAGCCGATGGTGCGCTTCGGCGTGCGCTCGATCGCCGAGGCCCAGGGGCGCCGTCAGGCGGGCAGCTCGGGCGGCGGCGGGCGCAAGGGCATGGAGTACTTCACCGAGGCCAGCCACTCGCCCGAGGACCACGCGCGCGAGTCGGTGCGCGTGGCCGTCGCGATGCTCGACGCGCGCGAGGCGCCCGCGGGCGAGATGGAGGTGGTGCTCGGGCCCGGCGACTCGGGGATCCTCCTGCACGAGGCCGTGGGGCACGGGCTCGAGGCCGACTTCAACCGCAAGGGCACGAGCAACTACTCGGGCCGCGTGGGCACGCCGGTGGCGTCGTCGCTCTGCACGGTGGTCGACCGCGGCGACCTCGACCACGGCCGCGGGTCGATCAACGTCGACGACGAGGGCAACACGGGCGCCTCGGCGACGCTCATCGAGGGTGGCGTGCTGCGCGGGTACCTGCACGACGAGCTCTCGGCGCGGCACTACAAGCTCGGCCCCACGGGCAACGGGCGGCGCGAGAGCTTTCGCTGCGCGCCGATGCCGCGCATGACCAACACGCTGCTGCTCGAGGGCCCGCACGACCCCGACGAGATCATCAAGTCGGTCAAGCGCGGCGTGTACGCGCAGCGCTTCGGCGGGGGCCAGGTCGACATCGCGTCGGGCGACTTCGTGTTCTCGATCTCGGAGGCGTACCTGATCGAAGACGGCAGGCTCACGACGCCGCTCAAGGACGTGAACCTCATCGGCAACGGCCCCGACGCGCTCGGCAAGGTGACCATGCTCGGCAACGACCTCAAGGTGAGCGACGGCATCTGGACCTGCGGCAAGGACGGCCAGTCGGTGCCCGTGGGCGTCGGCTGCCCGACGATCAAGATCTCGGCGATGACCGTGGGCGGCACCGCGGTGCAGGGGAAGGCGCGATGAACCAGGAGAAGCTCGGGGAGCTCGTCGAGGGCGTGCTCGAACGCCTGCTCAAGGGCGGCGCGACCGACGCGAAGGTCGTCGCCCGCGCGGGCCAGGACCTCTC
This sequence comes from Polyangiales bacterium, assembly GCA_039809605.1. Classification (GTDB taxonomy): domain Bacteria; phylum Myxococcota_A; class Polyangia; order Polyangiales; genus CAISKJ01. The sequence continues at coordinate 2,628 of JBDHVF010000563.1, forward strand.
GGTGCGCGTGCGCATGGGCGAGGTGGAGCTCGTCGAGGAGGCGGGCACCCAGTCGATCTCGGTGCGCGCGATGAAGGGACGTCGCGTGGCGACGAGCTCGACCAACGACCTCACGGCGGCGGGCCTGGCGCGCCTGGTGGGCGACGCGCTCGAGCTCTGCGACCTCTCGCAAGAGGATCCGAGCGCGGCGCTGCCCGACCCGTCGGAGCTCGCGAAGGCGCACCCCGACCTGAAGCTCTACGACCCCGCGTGCGGGTCGGTGACGGCGGGCGAGGCCGTGGGCCGCGCGCGCCGCGCCGAGGAGGCCGCGCGCGGCGCCGACCAGCGCATCACCAACAGCGAGGGCGCGAGCTTCGGGCGCACCACGGGCGGCTTCGTGATGGCCACGAGCGGGGGCTTTCGCGGGGGCTACCACGGCAGCTACGCGAGCCTGTCGGTGTCTCCCGTGGCGGCCGACGAGGGGGGCAAGAACCGCACGGCGGGCTACTGGTCGGCGCGGCGGGTGCTCTCGCGGCTCGAGCCCGAAGACGCCGTCGGGCGCGAGGCCGCGCGGCGCACGGTGGCGCTGCTCGGGGCGAAGAAGGTTCCCACGCAGGAGGCGCCCGTGGTGTTCGACCCCGACGCGGCGCGCGCCCTGCTGGGCTCATTCGCGGGGTGCATCACGGGCGACGCGATCTACCGCCGGTCGAGCTTTCTGGTCGACAGGCTCGGCGCGAAGGTGGCGAGCGAGCTGGTGACCATCGTCGACGATCCCCTCATCGAGTCGGGCCCGGGGTCGAAGCCCTTCGACGGCGACGGGCTCGCGGCGCGGCGCAACGTGGTGGTCGAGAAGGGCAGGCTCGAGACGTACCTGCTCGACACGTACTCGGCGCGCAAGCTCGGGATGAAGAGCACGGGCAGCGCGGCGAGCGCGACGGGCACGGGGGCGGGCGTGTCGAACTTCTTCCTCCAGCCGGGGGCGATGACCCACGACGAGATCGTGCGGTCGACGAAGCGCGGGCTCTACGTCACGGGGATGATGGGCTTCGGGTTCAACCCCGTGACGGGCGACTTCTCGCGCGGCGCCCTGGGCTACTGGATCGAGGACGGCGCGCTGGCCTTCCCCGTGAGCGAGGTGACCATCTCGCTGAACTTCTCGGAGCTGCTGGCGCGCATCGACGCGGTGGGCGACGATCTCGACCTCAAGTCGAGCGTGGCGTCGCCGACGATCCGCGTCGCGCGCATGACCATCGCCGGTAGCTGAGACCCGTCGGCCCCGTATGCCCCTCTCGCTCGAATCGCACGCCGCGCGCTTCCCCGAACTGGGCGGCACCGACCGAGACGTGTTCGTGCTGCTCGAGGTCTCGGGCGCCGAACCGCCTCCCGCGCCCTACCGCGAGGCGCAGCCCCGCGCTCACGACACGCGCGCCCCGCTGTGCCTCGCGCTCGCCATCGACGCGTCGAGCTCGATGCGCGGCACGCGCTTCGCGTTGGCGCTGCAGGCCACGCGCAACGTGGTGGCCTCGCTCGGCCCGCACGACCGGCTCGCGGTGGTCACCTTCGACCGCGGCGCGCGCGTGGTCTTCGGCCCGACGGCCCTCGACGCCGAGGGTCAGTCGCAGGCGTTGCGCGCGCTCGACCGGCTCGCCACGGGCGTGGGCACCAACCTCGGCGCGGGCTGGCGCGAGGCCAGCGAGGCGGTGCTTCGGGTGATGGTGCCGGGCGCGCTGCGGCGCGTGCTGGTGCTCACCGACGGCTACCCCTCGCGCGGCGAGACGCAGCCCGACGCGCTGCGCGCGCGCGTGGCCGAGGGCTTTTCGAAGGGCGTCGAGACGGGGGTCGTCGGCATCGGCGACGGCATCGACGAGAAGCTCTGCTCGGCGCTGGCGCAGGCGGGCGACGGGCGCTTTCACTACGTGCGCGACGAGGGGGCGCTCGGCGACGTGGTGGCCGCCGAGGTCGACGGCGCCAAGGCGGTGGTCGCGCGCGACGTGAACGTGATGCTCGCGCTCTCGCCGCGGGTCGAGCGGGCGGAGCTCCTGCACCGCTACGCGTGCCGTCCCGAGGGGCGCACGATGGTGGTGCGCGTGGGCTCGCTCACGCACGACAGCCCCCGCGCGGTGCTCTTCTCCGCGGCGCTGGGCGAGGGGTCGCCCGACGCGGTGCTGGGCGTGGCGACGGCCAACGGGCAGCGCGTGACGCCGTCGCCCGCGGCGGTCGTGAGTCAGAAGACGGCCGTGGGCTACGCGCTCGGGGCGCGCGCCGAGGGCGACGGGGGCGAGGTCGAGACCGAGCGGCAGACGCTGACGATCCCCGCGGGCGCGGGGCTGCACGAGTCGCGCTGCAAGGTCGCGTGGGAGCTCGTGGTGCAGCGCACGCTCGCCGAGGTGCGCTCGGCGTGGGACGCCATGGACGCGGGCGACCGCGAGGCGGTGGCGCGGCGGCTCGACCGGGCGCGCGCGCTGCGGCGCATCGTGGCCGAGGCGGGGCTGGTGCCCTTCGCGCGCCTCGCGACGCTGCCCGACGTCGACGTGGTGCAGGAGGCGATGTTCATGGCGGGCGGCGCCTCGCGCGAGGCCCGCAAGCGCTTCGTCTCGTGGGCGCACAACACCCAGGTGAGCTTCGTGGGCGTGTTCCCGCGCAAGGAGAAGTAGCGTCGCCCTCCCCCCGTCCCCCTCCCGCGGGAGCGGGAGGGGGTGCCTGGAAGTAGCCTGCATACCCTCACCCCAGCCCTCTCCCGCGAGGGCGCGGGAGAGGGAGCGCTGCCGCCCATCGTCTGCATGGCGGCACGGGTTGGCTGCATGCCACGAGGTGATCTGCGCGCCGAGTGCCTGACGACATCGCTCGAGGTCGGATGATTGACGTGACGGGTTCATCGACGCCGGCACGTCGTCGACACGTCGTCGTCGACACGTCGTCGTCGACACGTCGTCGTCGACACGTCGTCGTCGGCACGTCGTCGTCGACACGTCGTCGTCGACACGTCGTCGTCGACACGTCGTCGTCGACACGTCGTCGTCGGCACGTCGTCGTCGACACGTCGTCGTCGACACGTCGTCGATGCCACGGTGACGGTTCGTCGACGACGTTGGCTGCATCTCGGCGGCAGCGCTCCCTCTCCCGCGACCTCGCGGGAGAGGGCTGGGGTGAGGGTATGCAGGCTACTCCCAGGCACCCCC
>JBDHVF010000564.1:0-5770 GCA_039809605.1 Polyangiales bacterium
GCCGCGCCGCGCCCGCGCCGCCGCCCGACGTGACGCCCCGGCCCGCGCCGCCGCCCGACGCGCCGCCGCCCTCGCGGTGGTTCACCTTGGTGCACCACCGCAGCGCGGAGGTCACCCTCGACGACGCCGAGCTCTCGCGGCGGCTTGCGGCGCGCGACGGCGCGTGCGTCGAGCTCGCGAGCGGGTCGGTGACGGTGCAGCTCCCCGACGGCGCCGCGGTGGCGCGCGACGGCGACCCCTCGTCGCCCGACCTGCGGGTGCACCTCGCGGGCCCCTCGGCCGGGCCGTACTACGTGGCCGCGGGCGCCGAGCACGAGCACCTCGAGCCCATCGCCCGCGACGTACGCGGCGACCTCGCGCTCGACCTCGACGCCCTCGACGCGTCGGTCGCGGGAGGCGTGCGCTTCCTTCGCATCTCGACGCGCCCCTTCGGGTCGACGGTGTGCCTCGACGCGGTCGAGGCCCCGCGCACCTCGCCGTGAGCTCAGCCCCCGCGGGCCCGCTCGAAGAACGCGCGCGTCGCGGGGAACATCGGCGAGAGCGTCAGGGCCTCGTCGGCGGTGACCCACGCGGCGGCGCCGACCTCCTCTTCGCGCAGCGAGAGCACGGGCGTCGCGCCGTCGCGCGGGTGCGCGGGCGCGACGGTGGCGCGGTGCCACACGAGCATCCAGCGCCCGTCGGCGGTGGTGCAGCGGTAGACCTCGGGGCCCACGTCGACGGCGAGGCCCACCTCTTCGACGCACTCGCGGGCGACGGCGTCGGCGAACGACTCGCCGGGCTCGACGCGGCCCGTGAGCGGCGTCCAGTAGCCCGGCGCGGGCACGCCCGGCGCGCGCCGGATCACGAGGTAACGATCGCCGTCGACCACGAGCGCGGCGACCGCGAGCGGCAGCGCGTCTTCACTCACGCGCGTCTCCCGTGGTGACGGCGACGGCGCGCTTGGCGCGGTCGCCCTCGACCTCGCGCACGAGCCTCGGCACGAGGTAGCCGGGCAGTCGGTCGGTGAGCGCGCGCACGAGCGCGACGGCCTCGCCCTCGGGCACCTCGAAGTGCCCCGCGCCGCGCACGCGGTCGAGCAGGTGCAGGTAGTACGGCGCCACGCCGAGCGCGCCGAGGCGCTCGCTCAGCGACGCGAGGGCCTCCTCGGAGTCGTTCACGCCACGCAAGAGCACCGACTGGCTGAGGAGCATCGCGCCCGTCGCGCGCAGCCGCCGCACGGCGCCGGCCGCGTCGCCCTCGAGCTCGCGCGCGTGGTTGACGTGAAGCACCACCACCGCGGGCGCGAAGCGCGTGCCCGCGAAGAGCGCGCAGAGCCCCTCGTCGACGCGCGCGGGCGACGTCGTGGGGAAGCGCGTGTGCACCCGCAGCCGCGCGAGGTGCGTGATCGCTTCGAGGTCGCGCACCATGCGAGAGAGCGCGGCGTTCGAGAGCGACAGGGGGTCGCCGCCGCTCAGGATCACCTCGGTGATCGTGGGGTCGGCCGCGAGCGAGGAGAGCACGTCGTCCCAGTGGTTGACGGCGCTCGCGTCGGCGTAGGGGTACTCGCGGCGAAAGCAGTAGCGGCAGTGCACCGGGCACGCGGCCGTCGCGACCACCAGCGCGCGGCCGCGGTACTTCTGCAAGAGCCCCGGCGCCCGCTCGGCGCGCGCGTCGCCCACGGGGTCGCGCACGAAGCCCTCGCGCTCGACGAGCTCGTCGGCCGAGGGGAGGAACTGCCGCGCGATCGGGTCGTCGGCCCCGGCGCCCTCGACCATGCGCGCGACGTGCTCCGACACCTTGAGGGAGAAGCGCTCCGACGCCGCGGCCGCGCCCGCGCGGGTCGCCTCGGGCAGGCGCCAGCGGCGCGCGAGCTCGGCGGGGTCGGTGAGGGATCGTTCCATCGCGGAGGGGATGCGGTGCGTACGCCATCCGGGGCCGGGCGCGCAACCGCCTGGCGCGAACAAAGGAATCGCCCTCGCGAAGTGTAGACCGCGCCCGCGGGCTCATGCGTCGGAGCGGCCACGGTCTGCGCGGGGAGCGCTCGTCGCCCTCACGCGCCGCCCCGAGGAGGACTCCTATGCACCGCCATGGGTCGCCCGCGATGGCGACGTCTGCCCTGTTGTTCCTGAGCCTCGCGTCGTGCACGCGCGCTTCGAAGACCGTGACGGTCACCGTGCACCGCGAGCCCGTGGTGATGGTGGCGCAGCCCGAGGCGCCCGTCGCGCCGCAGCGCGCGCGCACCGAGCCCGAGCCCCAGCCCGCCACCCGCGTCGAGGTCGTCGCCCTCACGCAAGAGACCCTCGCGGCGCGCGCGAGCCACCGCGACGGGCGCGCCGAGCGCTTCCCGTACGAGTCGCGCCCCGAGCCCCTCCGCACGCCCGACGGACGCCGCGGGTGGGTCATCAACCTCGGCAACGGCCGCCCCCTCGCGACGCCCGCGGTGGTCGACGGTGTGGTGTACGTGGGCGGCGGCTTCGGCAGCCACGAGTTCTACGCCTTCGACGCCGTCACGGGCGCGACGCGGTGGGCGCTGCGCGTGAGCGACGACGGCCCCACGGCGGCCGTGGTGAAGGACGGCGTCGTGGCCTTCAACACCGAGAGCTGCACGCTCTTCGTCGTCGACGCGGAGACGGGCCGCGAGCGATGGAGCCGCTGGCTCGGCGACCCCCTCATGAGCCAGCCCGCCATCGGCGACGGCAAGGTGTTCATGGCCTTCCCCGCGGCGGGCGGCCACCGGCTCGTGGCCTTCGACCTGCGCACGGGCGCCGAGCTCTGGCGGGTGCCCCTTGCGGGAGACATCATCTCGGCCCCGGTGCTGCACGGCGACTCGGTGTTCTCGAGCACCTTCAACGGCACCGTGTACCGGCACCGCGCCTCCGACGGAGGGCTCGCGTGGCGCGAGGAGTACCGCGCCACGAGCGCCCCGTGGCTCTACGGCAACGAGGTGTACGTGAGCCACCGAGAGGACCAGCCCGGCGCCGCGGCGCAGCCCCACGGGTTCATGGCGCAGGCCCTTCTCACGTGGGCGGTGCTCGCGCAGGTCGAGGCCGTGGGCAGGCTCTCGGGCTCGCGCGCGCCGGGCGACGCGCCCACGCAGCAGAGCTACCGCCCGCGCTCGGCGCCGTGGCTCAACACCAACGTGCAGCGCGGGTCGACCTACAACGGCGAGCAGCACTCGAGCGACTCGCAGGTGGGCTTCTCGACCGCGCCCGCCACCGCGCGCGTGGCCGAGGCCGAGGCCAACGTGGGCCAGGGGTCGGTGCGCGGGCTGTGGGAGTTCCAGGGCTCGCGGCCGTGCGTGGTCGACGGCAGGCTCTTTCTCACGCAGGGCGACCAGCTCGTCGCGATGGACCCCGCGTCGGGTCGCGAGCACTGGTCGCGCCCGCTGAGCGGCGTGCTCGCGGAGCACGGCGGCCACCTCGCGTCGCCCCCCTCGGCCGCGGGGGGACGGCTCTTTCTCGGCACGGTCACGGGCGACGTGGTGGTCGTGAGCCAGGAGGACGGGCGCGTCGTGGACTCGATCCGCGTGGGACACGCCATTCGCTTTCAGCCCGCGGTCGTGGGCGGCAGGCTCTACCTCGGCACCGCCGACGGGCGCCTCGTGATGCTCGACCTCGGCGACCCCACCGCCGACGGGTGGTCCATGTGGGGCGGCGGCCCCTCGCACAACGGCGGGTAGCGGTCGGGCGTCAGCTCCTGCGGGCCTGGATCACGCGCATGACGCAGAGCGAGAGCTCGCGTGCGGAGAAGGGCTTCATCAGCGTCGGGGGGGCGACGCCGCGAGAGCACGTCGGCGCCACGCCCGACATCAGCACCGAGGGCATCGCGGGCCAGCGCGAGCGCACGCGGTCGAGGAACTCCGTGCCCGTCATGCCGGGCATCACCTGGTCGGAGAGCACGAGGTCGAAGTGCAGCGCGCCGTCGAGCAGGCGCAGCCCCTCGTCGGCCGAGAGCGCGTGCAGCACGCGGTAGCCCTGGCGGCCGAGGAGCTTCGTCACGGCCCTGCACACCGCCGGGTCGTCGTCGACCACCAGCACCGTGGGCGTCACGCTCGGGCGGCGCGCGGGCGGCTTCGTCGTCGTTCGGTCGGGCGCGCGGCTCGGTCGGCACTCGCTGTTCACGTCAGGGAACAACGGCTGACGTCGCGGCGACTTGAGGCACCCGCGAGAAATTCATCGATGCACGCGCCAGATCACGTCGGCGCCGTCGTCGGCCACGAGGATCGACCCGTCCCCGATTTCGAGGAGGCCCACGGGCCGCCCCCACACGCGGTCGTCGGGCGCGACCCACCCCGTGACGAAGTCGTCGATCTGCCCCGTGGGCTGGCCGTTGACGAAGCGCGCGCGCACGACCTTGTAGCCCGCGCGATGCGCGCGGTTCCACGAGCCGTGCAGGCTCACGAGCGCGTCGCCGCGCATCGGCAGCACCGCGTCGCGCGTGGGAAAGATCAGCCCCAGCGCGGCCAGGTGCGCGCCGAGCGACAGGTCGGGCACGACCGCGCGGGCCACGAGGTCGGGGCGCTCGCCCGCGTGGTGCGGGTCCTCGTGCGCGCCGAAGTACGCGTAGGGCCAGCCGTAGAACGCGCCCGCGCGCACGGCCGTGAGGTAGTCGGGCACGAGGTCGTCGCCGAGCGTGTCGCGCTCGTTCACCACGGTGTAGAGCGCGCCCGTGGCCGGGTGAAAGGCCAGGCCCACGGGGTTGCGCAGCCCCGTCGCGTACACCCGGAGGTTCGACCCGTCGGGGTCGCACTCGAGCACCGCGGCGCGGCGCGGGTCGCGCTCGACGTCGTCGTTGGTCTCGGACCCCACCGTCACGTAGACCTCGCGGCCGCCGGGGGCGACCACGACGTTGCGGGTCCAGTGCTGGTTGTACCCGCGGCCCGGCAGCGGCGCGACGCGCTCGGGCGCGCCCTCGGCGCGCGTCTGCCCCGGCGCGTAGTGAAAGCGCACCACCGCGTCGGTGTTGGCGACGTAGAGCCATCCGTCGGGGTGAAACGCGAGGCCGAAGGGCAGCGAGAGCCCCGTGGCGAACACCGCGCGGGTCTCGACGCGGCCGTCGCCGTCGGCGTCGCGGAGCACCAGCACGCGCCCCTGGCGGTGGTCGGTCGCGAAGACGGCGCCGTCGGGCGCGAGGGCCATCCAGCGAACGCCCCGCACGTCGTCGGCCCACACGTCGACGGCGGTGCCGGGCGGCCCTCGCGGGGCGAAGCCCTCGGGGCGCGGCGCCACCTGCGGCGGGTTCGAAGCGCTCGGGGTCTGGTAGGGCGGCGGCAGGCGCAGCGACGCGCCGAGCCCGACGACCACGTAGCCGTGCTGCGAGGCGGGCGCGGGCGGCGGCGTGGCGCGGGAGCGCGTACACGCGAGCGACGCGAGCAGCACGAGCGCGGCGGGGCGGAGCATCGGTGGGGAGTCTCGCGCGAGCGCGCGGCGCGTCAATGCCAGTTGACGGTGTCGACCACGAGGCACACGGCGGCGACGCCGAGCAGGAGCACCATCGAGACGGCCACGGCGGCGTACTCGAGGCGCGGCGGGAGCTTTCTGCGCGCGAAGAACTCGTACGCGAGGAACACCGCCCTGCCGCCGTCGAGCGCGGGCACCGGGATGAGGTTCAGGAAGAACAGGCCCACCGAGATGAGCCACACCATGTTCACCCAGTCGCGCCAGCCCCGACGGGCCTCGTGCACCATCTCGTTGACGATGCCCACGGGGCCCATGACGCGCACCTGCTCCTTGCCGCGGATCATGCGCTTGAACGCGTTGGCGCTCTCGACCACGGCGCGCGCGGGGGCGAC
>JBDHVF010000565.1:0-5759 GCA_039809605.1 Polyangiales bacterium
CGCCCCTCGTGGCCGCCGCGCCCGACGCCGCCGTCGAGGCCCCGGCCCGCGTCGAGGCGCGCGCCGAGCGATCGACGCACCCGCGGCACACGTCGCACACGACCACGACGAACGGGCCCGCCACGGCGACCAACGGGAGGATGCGCATGAACATCTTCCGCGACCTCCCCGCGGAGCGTCACCACTGAGCGCACGATGACACGACGGCTTTCAACGCTCCTCGTCGCGGCCTCGCTCGCGTGGGCGACGCCCGCGCTCGCGCAGCCCGCGGCCGACCCCACGCGCGAGGCCAACGAGCGCTTTCGCCGCGGCGTCGAGCTCACCGACGCGGGCGACTACCAGGCCGCCCTGGTAGAGTTCCGCCGCGCGTGGGAGCTCGGTCACAACCCCGCGGTGCTCTTCAACCTCAGCGCCACGCAGGAGGCCGCCGGCCGCTACGCCGAGGCCCTCGACTCGCTGCGGGAGTTCAGGGGCCTCGCGCCCGCGGGCGTCGTCGCGACGCGGCGCACCGAGCTCGAAGCCGCCGAGGCGCGGCTGCTCTCGCGCGTGGGCACCGTCGTCGTGGCGATCGACACGCCGGGCCTGCGGGTGCGCCTCGACGGCGCGCCGCGCGACGCCGCGGAGGCCCGCGCGGGCCTGCGCGTGAACGTCGGCACGCACCGCGTCGCGCTCGAGGCGCCGGGCTTCGTCTCGCGCGAAGACGTGCGCGAGGTCGCCGGGGAGTCCACGGTGGTGCTGCGCGAGCCGCTGGCGCCCGTGCGATCGACCCTTCGCGTCGAGACCGACGTGCGCGGCGCCGAGGTGCTCGTCGACGGGCACGTCGTCGCCACCACGCCCATGCAGTCTCCGTGGCCCGTCGACGAGGGGCGCCACCGCGTCGAGGTGCGCCGCCCCGGGTACGCCCCGCTCTCGACCGAGGTCGACGCGCACGGCCAGGGCGCCGTGGTGACCGCGCCGCTCGCGTGGGCGTCGCCCGTGCCCGCCGACGTGGCCGCGCGCCTCGTGGTGCGCGCGAGCGAGGACCACGTCGAGGCCGCCCTCGACGGCCACCCCCTCGCGCCCGACGGGTCGATCGCCGCGCCGCCCGGCGAGCACAGGCTCCGGGTCGCGCGCGGCGATTTCGTCACCGTCGAGCGCGACGTGGTGCTGCGCCCCGGCGCGAGCGCCACCGTCGACGTGATGCTCACGCCCACCGCCGCGGTGCGCGAGGCCCGCGCGTCGCGCGCCCGCACGGCGCACGCGCTCGGGTCGGCGGCCGTCGGCGCCGGCGGCGCCGCGCTCGTCGCGGGCGCGGTGATCGCGGGACTCACCTGGGGCCCGTACCTCGAGCACCGCGACGGCTTCGCGCGCGTCGACGAGGAGATCGCCCGCACGTGCCTCGCGGGCTGCGAGCAGGCGCAGCAGGGCGCGCTCTACGCCTCGCGCGACGCGTGGGACGCGCTGGTGAAGGGCGACAACACCGCGCTCATCGCCGCGGGCGTCACCGCGGGCGCGGGCCTCGCGGCGGTGATCACGGGCGCGATCGTGCTCGCGACGGCGCCCGGCGACCGGCCCGGACGATGGCCGCCCCTCACGCTCCGCCCTGGCTTCGGGTCGCTCGCGCTCGACTGGAGGTTCTGACCGCCCGCGTGACGCGCGCGCCGCGCCTGCGATATAGACGCCCCATGGTGCGCATCAAGATCCGCCACCCCGGCTCCGACGCTCCGCTCGTCGAAGACCTCGCGCCCGGCGAGGCGGTGCTCCTCGGTCGCGCGCCCGACGCGACGCGGCTCGCGCCGTCGAGCGTGCAGCCGCCCGGCGCGAGGGTGCGCGCGGTCTCCGTCGGCGCGCCGTCGGTGTCGGGCAGCCACCTCGTCGTCGGGTACGACGGCGCGCGGCTCTTCGTCGAAGACCTCGGCAGCCGCAACGGGTCGTGGATCGAGCTGCCCGGCAGGACGCCCGTGGCCTTCGACGCCCCCGGCGCGCTCTCGCTCGAGCTCAGCCCCACGGCGCAGCGCAAGGAGGCCGCGAAGCCGCGGCCCGTGGAGTGCGCCGACCCCGAGGAGCTCCCCGACGCGGTGGCCGCGGAGGTGACGCGGTGGTTCCGCGCGATGGGGCTGTCGGTCACGGCGCAGGCGCTCCCGCAAAGCGCCGCGCGCGCCGCGCAGTCGTCGCACGCGCTGCCGCCGATGCCGCTCGGCGACGAGTGGGTGCTCGTGGTGAGCGAGGCGGGCTCGGCGCGCACGGTCGACCCGCTGTGGGGCGAGACGATCCCGACGCTGCTCGAGTACGTGCACGAGCAGGGCGCGGCGATGGGCGCGATGCGCGCGCACGAGGGCCACGTGGTGCTCGCAGCGCCCGCGATGCGCGACGCCCACCGGCGCGTGGCCGAGGCCGCGGAGCGGGGGCTCCAGGTGATCCTCCTGGGCGAGACGGGCGCGGGCAAGGGCACGATGGCGCGCTGCTACCACCTGCACTCGGCGCGTCACGCGAGGCCCTTCGAGACGGTCAACTGCGCCGAGATCGACAAGCACTTCGCGCACACGCGCCTCTTCGGCGCGAAGAAGGGCGCGTACACGGGCTGCACGTCGGACGTCGCGGGCGCCGTCGAGTGCGCCCACGGCGGCACGCTCTTTCTCGACGAGCTCGCCGAGCTGCCGCTCGACGTGCAGGCGATGCTGCTGTCGTTCCTCGACACCCGGAAATACAAGCGCATGGGCGACGACGAGTGGCGCGCGGCCGACGTGCGGATCGTCTGCGGCACCCACGCCGACCTGCGCCGCTCGGTGCGCGACGGTCGCTTCCGCGCCGACCTCTGGTACCGCCTCGCGGGGCGCACCGTGGAGGTCCCCCCGCTGCGCGAGCGCCGCGAGGACATCGCCGCGTTCCTGCGCCGCGCGCCCCTCGGCGAGCGCGGCGACGCCGTCACCGCGTGGGACGCGCTCACCCCCGAGGCGCGCGAGCTCGTGACGCAGCGCTACGACTGGCGGGGCAACTTCCGAGAGCTCGAGGGCTTCGTGCGGCGGCTTCCCGCCGACGCCCGCGCGGCGAGCCTCGACGTCGAGGCGTGCCGCGCCGCGCTCGCCGAGGGCGCGCTCGAGCCGCCGTCGTACTCGAAGCCGCCCGCGGCGCCGGGCGACGACCCGTGGCAGGGGCTCCTCGCGCGCGCGTCGGAGGTCTACCGCGCGCGCTCGGGGGTGGCCTCGCCCGCGCGCACCGGCGACTTCAAGGAGTACGTCGAAGACGTGCTCAAGCCCATGTTCTTCGCGCGCGCGCTCGGCATGGAGCACCTCGACGCGCTGCCCGAGCGCCCGACGCCGAGCTTCGAAGAGCTCGCGCGCAGGCTCGGGTGCGACGGCGCGACGGTGAAGTCTCAGCTCGCGCGCTTCGTGGAGCTCAAGCGCGCGCACCTGAAGTAGCGGGCGAGGGCTACCAGCGCACGACGCCCCGCTCGACGCGCCCGCGCCCGCGGATGACGTCGACGAGGCGGTCGATCACGACGTTGGCCGAGAGGTAGACGCGCCAGTCCTGATAGCGCGCGTAGAAGGGGTTGCCGAGCGTGCCGTCGCCGTCGAGGAGGTTGCGCGTCAGCGAGTAGCCCGCTTCGAGGGTGAGCCACGCGTTCGGGCTCAGGTCGAGCCACGTCGCGAAGTCGGTATACGTGCGGGTGTGCGAGTCGACGCCGGGCGTGTCCCACGGCCGCACCATCACCGTCGCCTCGAAGGCCCACTGGTGGAACATCGCGAAGGAGACGCCAGGGCTCCAGGCGCCCCACGCAGGCGCGAGCGTGACGCTCCAGGCGAGCTGGTCATGGACGTTGGTGCGGCTCGAGAGCTGGTTGGTGCAGCTCGTCCCGCCTCCCACGCACGAGAGGTGGTAGGGGCGGTCGCCCCGCACGCCGGCCGTGGAGTACTCGTAGAACGGGTGCAGCCAGCCCACGCGCGCGATGGCGTGAAAGGTCCCGCCGGGCACGCGGGCCTCCCAGTGCGCCTGCGCGAGCAGCCCCGGCGCGAGGATCATGGTGCTCGCGCGCGACAATGTGGACACGGGCGCGGTCAACGACGCCGAGAGCGCGACGTGCAGCCCGCCCACCGCTGGGATGCCGTCGAACCACAGCGAGAGCGACGGGTCTCCGAGCGAGCCCCCGCGCTCCGTCGTGTCCGCGTAGGCGTTGGAGACCTCCATGTTGAAGCCCCACCACGCGCGGAGCTGAAGCACCCGATGCACGCGGAACCGTGGGGAGATGGAGGCGCCGAAGTCCCAGCTCGCCACGGCGTCACCCGAGACGAAGTAGCTGCGGTCGAAGAGGCTCGCGTTGGCCGAGGAGCCCATCGAGAGCTGCGAGTCGGCCCAACGCGACGCGCTCGCTGGGGCATCGGCGCGCCGCACCTGCGCGCTCGCGATGTTCGTCCACAGGCACGCGCCCAGCCACGCCATCACCGCCGCGCAGGTCCTCGTCATCACGTCTCGCTCCCCCATCGCCACGCTACAGCGACCGCGCCGCGACCGTCAGCCTCGATGCGCGCCCGCCGCTCGCTTTCGCCCCGCGCCCGCGTGCCCTACGCTCGCCGCGCCCGATGTCCCCCGAGCTCGTCGACCTCCGCCCGCTGCGCCCCTCGGCCTCGCTCGACGCGCTCGAGGCCGCCGCGTGCGTCGAGGTGCGAGACCGCGTCGACGAGCTCGCCTCTGCGCTCGCGCCCTTCGGCCTCGCGCCGGGCGCGGCGCTCCGCGTGACCTTCACCCGCTCGGCCTTCGACGCGTGCACGCGCTGGGAGCAGTCGTGGCGCCGCGCGGCCCCCGAGCCCGTCGAGCGCGCGCGGCCGTGGCCCGAGGGCGACGACCTCGCGAGCGCGCTTCACCGCGCCGCGAACTCCATCGCGGGCCCCGAGCTCGCGGCGGCGCTGCGCGAAGGCCGCCGCGCCCGATGGCGCGCCTCGCTCGCCGGCGACCTCGCCGACGGACACGAGGGGCCCGAGGCCGCGGCGGCGCTGCACCTCCAGTGGCGCGCGCGGCACGGCGAAGAGCGCGCGTCGCCGTGGGGGCCGCTGCTCGCGCTCTGGGCCGCGGGCGTGTGGCCCGTGCTGCTGCCGGGCAACAAGCTCGTCGCGTACGTGCCCGTGCGACGCGGCGACGCGATCGTCCCCTCGCCCGACGCGCCCGACGACCCGCGGTGGCCCGCGGCGACCGAGCACTGGCTCGGTCACCCTCACGTCGCACGCGAGTGCAGGATGCTCGGCGCGTCGCCGCCCGCGGTGCTCGGCCTCGGGCCGCTGCGCACGCGGCTCTACGTGCGCACCGAGGCCCCGTGGAGATTCGAACGCCCCGTCGACCGCGACCGCTTCGTCATCGGCCGCGCGGGCTCGCGCACGGCGCCGCGAGGCGCCGACCTCGCCGTGCCGAGCGCGCTGCTGAGCCGCCGCCACGCGCGCGTCGAGGTGCGGGCCGACCGCGCGTGGTGGATCGTCGACGAGAACTCCTCGGGGGGCTTCTACCGCGAGGGTCAGCGCGTCAGCGCTGAGCGGCTCGTCGAGGGGAGGCCCTACCGCATGGGCGACGTCGACGTGGTGTTCTTTCGCGGGTGACGGAGCGCGAGGTCAGGGGCAGCCGCCGGTGCCCGCGGCGGGGATGGTGTCGGTGACGTTCAACGACTGCGGGCACGAGAAGTCGAACATGTCGAAGAGGGCCGCCGCGTTGGCGTCACGGGCGGTGAGCGCGGGCAGGTCGAAGAGGGCCTCGACGAAGCGCAGCGTCGAGGTGTGGTCGTGGACCACGTGCGACAC
>JBDHVF010000566.1:0-5755 GCA_039809605.1 Polyangiales bacterium
GGCGCGCGTCGCCCTTCGCGGGCAGCGCAGGTGACAGGCACGGAGCTCCGGGGGATCGTCCGGGTTCCTACATCCTCGTGGGTGCTCTGCGCCGCAGCGACCTCTCGATCACGACGCGTCGGTGCGACACCAACCGCTCGCAGACGACAGAGCCCTTGCCCCCGCTCCGCGGGGGTGAGGGCGCGCGGTAGCGCGGTGAGGGGGCCGCGCTCACACGCAGCGAGGCTCGTCAACGGCCAGACCTGAGCCAGAGGTCGTCGACGTGAGCCCCGCGCCCCGGAGGAGGCTTGACGGATCGCGCCGTGCGGTGCGTGATCGCGGCGGCATGAGCGCTCACGCATCGCGTGGCGCGCAGCGTCGCCGACTCGAGGGAGCGCGCCGTACCGACGTGCGCAAGGAGCATCGCACCGATGAAGTACGAATATGATCGTGCCTTCGCGCCCTTCGTGTTCTCCGACGGCCTGCCGATGGAGCGCGACGCGTTGCCCGACGCGCGGTGGATCCGGAAGGTGGTCACCAGCCAGCTCCGCGGGGCCATCGCGACGGGGTACAGCCAGCTCCGGAGCCGGCTCCCCGAGGGGGTCCGGCACGGGCCGCCCGGTCGCGCGCTGAACGCCGTCTTCCGGCGGGTGGTGCCCGAGCTGCCGGGGAGACTCCCGACGACCGGCGACGCGGAGTTCGCGTACCGGCGCTTCGCGGGGATCAACCCCGTCACCGTCCGTCGCGCGCGGGGGATGGACGACGTGCCCCCGCGCCTGCGCCTGGCGGACGCCGACTTCGCCGCGCTGGTGGGCCGGGGCGAGACCCTCGCGGGGCGCCTCGCGCGCGGAGACATCCTCGTGCAGACCTACGACGAGCTGCGCGGGATGAAGCCCTCGGACCTGCAGCCCGGGAGGTTCGTGGCGCAGGGCAGCGCGCTGTTCTGCTACGCGCCCGAGCTCGACGCGCCGTTCGAAGTGGTCCCGCTGGCGATCGAGTGCCCGGTGGGGCGCGCCGACGGAGTGACCGGGGTGTTCACGCCGCGCGACGGGGCGCGGTGGGACGCGGCGAAGCGGCTGATCGACGTGGCGGACGTCCACGTCGCCGAGCTCTGCGTCCACCTCGCGCGCGGTCACAGCATGCTCGCGCCCTTCGCGATCGCGATGCGGCGGCGGCTGTCGAAGGCGCACCCGCTCCGGGAGTTCCTCCTCGCCCACCTGCGCTTCAACGTCTTCGTCGACCTGTTCGCGTGGCGCCAGGGCGTGAAGGAGACCGACGGCGTCTTGATCTCGACGCTGGCCGGCCGCGCGGAGTGGTCGCACGCCGTCGCGAAGACGCACCACGTCGGGCGCGCCTTCCGCGACCTCGCGTTCGAAGCGGATCTGCGGGCCCGCGGGCTCGACGACCACCCCGTGGACTACCCCTACCGCGACGACGGGCGGTTGCTCTACGCCGCGATCGGGGAGTGGGTGCGGCGCTGGACCGGGTGGGCCTACCCCTCCGACGAGGCGGTGCGCGCGGACGCCGAGCTGCGCGCGTTCGTCGCCGACGCGGAGTCGCCCGAAGGGGGCAACCTGCCGGGCATCCTGGAGGGTGACGAGGTGGGCTCGCGCGACGAGCTCGCCGCGCTCCTCACGGAGCTTCTGTTCTGGGCCGGGCCGTTCCACTGCATGGCCCACTGCTCCATCGCCGCGCACCTCCAGGCCGTCGCCGAGAACCCCGCGTTCCTCGCGACCAACCCGGTCGCGGCGCGGGGCGGCGACGCGCGCGAGGCGACCGGGCCCGCGCGGGAGAAGGGCCAGTTCGGGCGCGTGTACAGCACCTTCGCGCGCTACGACCGCCTCGGCGACTACGGGCGGTTCCCGCTGGGGCGGCGGCCGGAGCTGCAGTCCGCGCTGGCGGACTACCGCCGCGCCCTCGACGCCGTCGAGGCCGCCATCGCAGCGCGCAACGCCACGCGCTTCGCGCCCTTCATCCACCTCGAGCCCTCGCGGCTCACCAACGGCGTGACGATCTGATGAGGACGTGGCGCAACTGGCTGGGCAACGAGTCCGGCGCGCCGCGGGAGGTGTGCGCGCCCGCGACGACGGCGGAGGTGGTCGCCCGCGTGGAGCAGGCCCGCGCGCGCAACGAGCGCGTGCGCGTGCTGGGCGCGGGCTACGCGTGGAGCCCGCTCGTGCCGGTGGACGGGGTGCTCCTCTCCTCCCAGCGCATGCGCGCGCTGCGGCACGTGGACGCGGAGCGGCGACAGATCACCGTCGAGACGGGCGCGTCGGTCCGCGAGGTCGTGGCCGCGGCGGCGCGGCACGGCCTGAGCGTCAACAGCCCCTCGATGTTCATGGGGCTCTCCATCGGCGGGCTGATCGCGACCGGGTCTCACGGCACCGGGCGCAACGCATCGACCTTCGGCGACGCCATCGTGGGCTTCGAACTGGTGACCCCCGACGGCGACGTGAAGCGCGTCACGGAGCCGGGCTCGGACCTCTGGCGCGCCGTCGCCTGCAACCTCGGCGCGCTGGGCGTGCTGACCGCGGTGACCTTGCAGTGCCAGCCGATGTTCAACGTGCAGGAGGTCCACTACAAGGCCGCGATTGAAGAGGCCGCCGCGCTGATCCCGCTCATGCTGGCGGAGAACGAGTTCGTCGAGCTCTTCTGGATGCCCCCGGCCCGGCAGGTCAAGTTCAAGCTCGGCAACCGCACGGCCCGCCCCGCGCAGGCGGTGCCGGGCCGCATCAACCCCACGCTGGGCGACCGGCTGATGGCGGGCCTGGGGCCCGTGCTCCCGCTGGCGGCGCGGCTGCCGCCGCTGCTCGACCCGCTCGCGCACTCCGTCTACGACCGCATCGGCACCGGGGTGCGCGTCGTCGCCGCGCCGGATTTCAACCACTACAACCAGGCCTACCCCTACTGCATCAGCAGCGAGTTCGCGATCCCCGTGGCGCACGCGACGGAGGCGTGGGACTGGCTCCAGCGCCGGCTGCGGCGCTACGCCGACGCGCGGATCCGCCCCGTGAGCCTGATCGTTCACGCGCGCTTCTGCCGCGCGAGCCTCGCGTACCTGGCGCCCGCGGCGGGGCGCGACACCTGCCACCTCGAGGTGCTCTCGTTCAAGGGCAACGAGCACCGTCACCTCTTCGGCGAAGACTTCGACCTGAAGATGCGCACGGCCTTCGACGGGCGCCCCCACTGGGGCAAGGAGATCTACAACCCCGCGGCCGCGGCGCACGGCTACGGCGAGAACCTCGAGGCCTTCCTCGACGTGCGCCACGCGCTCGACCCCCGCCAGCGGTTCTTGAACCACTACCTCCGAGACCGTGTCTTCGCGCTGGGGCGCAGGCCGCGGCGCGGCGCGTCGTCTTCGTAGCCCCGTGGGTCGTCGACTCGGCGGGCGGTCCTTGCCAGCGCGACTTGAACGCGCGGGGCGATGGGGGCGAGCTTTACGTCGTCCCCAGATGCGCCATAGAGGGTGGACGGCGACGCGCCGCGCGCGGCACGCCAGCCTGAGGAGGAGCGATGAGTGACGAGATCGATCGGCGGGCGTTCGGCGCGGGCGTGGCGGCGACGGTGGCGGCGGTCGCGGCGGCGCGGGCGCGCGAGGCCGAGGCGCAGCCGCGGGCCCACCCGCAGCAGCCCGCGCTGGCGTCGGCGCCGCCCGAGAAGCCGTTGGTGCCGCTGCCCTTCGCACCGGGCGCGCTCGCGGGGCTCTCGGAGCGGCTGATCCGCACGCACCACGAGAGCAACTACGGGGGCGCGGTGCGCAAGCTCAACGAGATCCGCCACCAGCTCGCGTCGGCCGACCCCGACCAGGCCGGCGGCTACTGGAGCCTCTACGGCTCGCTCAAGGCCGCCGAGCTCGCCGCGCGCAACAGCGCCCTCTTGCACGAGCTCTACTTCGCCAACCTCGCGCCGCCGCCCTCGGGCGACGCGGGAGTCGCCGCGCCCGCGGGCCTCGGGCGCATGCTCGCGGCGCGCTTCGGCTCGATGGAGCGCTTGCAGGCGCAGCTTCGCGGCGCGGCGAAGGCCGCGAGCGGGTGGGTGGTGCTGGTGACCGACCCCGCGTCGCGCACGCTGGAGGTGGTGCAGACCGAGGGCCACGCGTTCGGCGCGTGGGAGGCCGCGCCGCTGCTCGTGCTCGACGTGTTCGAGCACGCGTACGCGATCGACTACGGCGCCGACAAGGGGGCGTACTTCAACGCCTTCTGGCGCAACGTCGCCTGGGCCGAGGTCGACCGCCGCGCGACGCGCGCGCTCGGTCACCTGTGACAGCGCGCAGGGCATGACGTGCTCGGGGCGGCTGCGCCCTCGCGTGGCGAGCGGCGGCGGGTCGCGCGTGAGGAGGCGCGTCCCCGGCCCGGCGTCGCGGGTATGCTCGCGACGCATGTCGCCCCGGTCTCTGCTCCCGTTGCTGGCCACGCTGCTCGTCGCCTGCGCGTCGTCGCCTGCGCTTCGACGCCCTCCGACGACCGCCGCGCGCGCGCCTCGAACCGCGGTTCGTGAGGCGTCACCCACGGCTCCCACGCGGACCTCGGCCTTCGACGCGCTCCCCGGCTGGCGCGACGACAACCTGACCGAGGCCCTTTGCGCGTTGCGGCGCACGTGCGAGCGGCTGATGCGCGTCCCCGACGACCGTCCCGTCGGCCCCGAGGGCCTCGTCGGCGCGGCGTCGGAGTGGAAGGCCGCGTGTCGCGCGCTCCCGCCGCCCGAGGCCGACGCGGACGCGGCGCGCGCCTACTTCGAGCGCAACTTCGTGCCCGTGTCGGTCGCGTCGGGGGGCAGCGACCGCGGGCTGTTCACCGGGTACTACGAGCCCGAGCTCCGCGGCTCGCGCACGCGCAGCCGGCGCTTTCGCGTGCCGCTCTACGCGCGCCCCTCGGACCTCGTGTCGGCGACCTCGCAGCACGGCGCCGGGCGTCGCGTCGGGGGGCGCCTGCGCCCCTACTGGACCCGCGCGCAGATCGTGGCGGGCGCGCTGCGTCGCACGGCGCGTCCGCTGGTCTGGGTCGACGACGCGGTCGACGCGTTCTTCCTCGAGATCCAGGGCTCGGGCCGCGTGGTGCTCGAAGACGGCTCGGTGGTGCAGCTCAACTACGACGCGAGCAACGGCCACGCGTACGTGCCGATCGGCCGGGTGTTGATCGAGCGGGGCGCGCTCGAACGGAGCGCGGTGTCGCTCCAGTCGATCCGCGCGTGGCTCGTCGCGCACCCGGCCGAGGCGCAGGCCGTGATGAACCGCAACCCCTCGTACGTGTTCTTTCACGAGAGCGCGCGGGGGGCGACGGGCTCCGAGGGCGTGGTGCTCACGGCGGGCCGCAGCCTGGCCGTCGACACGCGCTTCATTCCGCTCGGCGCGCCGCTGTTTCTCGACCTCGCGCCGCTGGAGGGCGTCGGCCCCATTCGTCGACTCGTCGTCGCACAGGACACGGGCGGCGCGATTCGGGGCGTGGTGCGCGGCGACCTCTTCTGGGGCGCCGGCCTCGACGCCTACGACCGCGCGGGGCGGATGCGTCAGCAAGGGCGGTACTGGCTGCTCGTTCCGCCGTCGGTCGCGCCGCGCGTGCGGTGGTGAGCCGCTCGTTCATCGCGCGGTGCGTGGAGACGACGCCGAGGTCCACCGAGCCGAGCGGCGCGCGGACGACCGCAACGCGAAGCGCCTCGGGAACCCTGGGGGGGGTCCCATAGGCGGTGAAATAGGGCGCAAACTGCTTGAAGGAAGACTCTTCGCGCTCCTGCCCGGGGTTACGCCTGCGTCCATGGGCTCGGCTGGTGAGGCTAACCC
>JBDHVF010000567.1:0-5755 GCA_039809605.1 Polyangiales bacterium
CCCGAGAACGTGTTCCTCCAGCGCCCGAAGAGCGCCCACGGCGGGGTGTTCGTGAAGGTGCTCGACTTCGGCATCGCGAAGACGCTCGACCCGCGGCGTGCGAGCGGCACGGCCTCGATCGCCATCGGCACGGAGGGCTGGTGGGCGCCCGAGCAGGTGATCCCGGGCGCGGCGCTCTCGTCGGCGACGGATGTGTGGGCGCTCGGGCTCCTCGCGTACTGGTGCCTCGCGGGCAGGCCCTTTCATGAGGTCGAGACGCCCTCGTCGCAGATGCTCGCGACGGCGTCGGCGCGAGCGCGCGAGCAGGGCGTGGGCGAACGCATCCCTCCGGCCTTCGACGCGTGGTTCGCGCAGTGCGTGGCCTGGGACCCGGCGCAGCGGTTCGCCGACGCGGGCGCCGCGTGGCGCGCGCTCGAGGCCGCGTTGACGCGCCCAGCGGCACTCGCGCCCACGATGCCCGCGCACGTCACGCCCGCGCCCTACGTGGCGACGCCCACGCCCCCACCCGCGGTCATGCAGACGCCGACGCGGCGCGTGCAGGAGCCACGACGACCGGGTGGTCTGTTGATCCTTTCTGCGCTGCTCGGCGCAGTGGGCGTCGCGTCGTTCGGCGGCTGGTGGCTGCTGCGCGGAAGCTCGACCCGACCCGACGGCGGGGCGCCCACGTATGACCGCGGCTCGTCGACGCTTACGACCGCGTCCACGCGGCGGTCGCTCTACGAGAACCCCGACCTGCGAGCGTTCTTCGGCCGTTGGGATCAGGCGCTCGCCGCGATCGCGCGCGGCGAGGGCGCCAACGTGGGGCCCTTCTACGCCGAGCAGATTCGCTTCCGAGGCTCGACCGAAACCGTGCGCACGCGCGCGGGCGTCGATGCGTACTGGACCCTCTTCTTCCGCGGCTATCAGGCGACGATCCGCTTCGACTGGTCGCGCGCCGAGCAGGTCGACGAGCCGCTCGACCCCTCGCGCGCGGTCCATTCGGCCTGCCTCGCCATGAGCGATGCGGAGCCCGGCGTGACGCTCGTGCGCGTCCCCGCGGTCGAAGACAACGCGCAGAACGGCATCGCGACGACCGACGGGATGCGGTGCACGCACATCGAGGGCGTGTACCTGCTGCGCGTGCGCCGCTCGCAGGGGAGCTACCAGCTCTGCCACGACTCGTGGTCGCTCGACGAGGCCATCTGTCGGTCGTGCCCGAACGCGAGGGATTGCGTGCGGCGCTGACCTCCAAGCGCTTCGCCGTTGCCAGGGGCGCGCGCGAGGTCGTAGCGTTGCCGCGCAGCGCACGGGGTTGGACGCATGGCGCGAGACGAACACCGCTGGCACCTCTTCCTCGACGAGTCGGGGGACTTCCTCGAAGGATCTACCTGGGCGGCCTGTGTCGCCGGCGTGCTCGTGCGCGACGACGCGCCGCGCGAGCTCGCGGCCAACTTGCGCACGATGATCGAGCGGGCGGTACCGATCGCGCCGTACCCGCTGCACACCTCGCACGCGAACCTCCCGCCGTGGTGGCTGGCCGCGTGGGCGCTCGCGGACGACGCCCGTCGCGCCGCGTTCTCGAAGCTGCACCCGCGCGAGGCCGCGCTGCTGCCGGGATGGCTCGCCGAGGCTCGCGCGCGGCTCGGCGGCCGCGAGGACCTTCGGCCCTTCTTCGACGCCCTCGACGCGCGGCGCATGCCCGATTACGACACGCTCACGGCCGTGCGCGGCGCGCTCGCGGGGCAGCTCCCGCTGGTCTCGCGCTCGCTGGGCGTGCTCATCGCTCACTTCAGGCAGCGCCTCGGCGCGATGCTCGACCTGCTCGCCGAGGCGTACTCCGAGCGGGGTTGCCACCTCGTCGCGGCGGCATGGTTCCCCGAGCAGGACCGCGATGGCGAGCTCGAGGGCAGCCGCTACCTGTATACGCTCTCCGCGCTGTTCGAGCGCATCCTCGCGACGCTGCGAGAGCGAGGGCCCGCGCTCCACCGCGTGGACGCGCACGTCGCCCGGCTCGAGATCGACCACCCGACGCTCGCCGCGAGCCGCCGGACGTTCCTGCTGCGCGCTGCGGACGTGGGCCTCGCGGTGCGGCGCGCCGAGCGGTCTCCGCTCGCGCCTCGCGCGCCGTCGCCCGACCGCGCGCCCGTGCGCATCGTGCCCGACGTGCCCGCGGCGTACGACGCGAATGCGCACCCGGGGCTCGTGTTCGCCGACCACCTCTCCAACACGCTCTGGAACGCCATGAACGACGGCCGCGCGCAGGCATCGTGGTCCGAGCTGTCGGCGTGCCTCACGCGGCGCGTGCGTGAGCGGCCCCCTCCGCGCTCGAGCGACGCGGTGCTGCGCTTCGAAGCGCCGGTGCGCGGGGCGCCCGAGCCGTGGCCCCTCGCGCCCATGGTCGCCGTCACGGGCGCCCCGGCGGAGTTCATCCGAGCCGCGTGGGGTGCCACACCCGGCGCGCAGGCCGAGGGGCCGACCCGTTGGGCCCGTCAGCAGGCCGAGCGGTGGGCCTCGCTCGCCGGGAGGGTGCTCGCGTGACCGCCGAGAGCGCACCGTCGGGCGCCTGGCAGGTGCTCGCCGACCTCACGCCCGAGCGCGACCGCGCGCGCCGCAACGCGGCAGGGCGATCCCTCCTCGAGCTGCTCGAGCGCCTCGCCGCGTCGGAGCTCGCCGCGCCTCGCAGGAGCAGCGGCGCCCCCGAGACGTGGCGCATCCCGAAGGAGCGACGCGTCGACGCGGTCTACGCGATCGCGGAGCGTGTGATCCGCAAGGCGCCGCTCTCGGTGGTGGTCGAGGCGCGCGACGACGTGTCCGGGCGTGACGCGCGCTGCGTGGGCTACCTCCGCCGGATGCTGCTCAACTGGTGGATCGATCAGGTGCGGGCGGGGGACGGGCGCCTCGAGGCCGACCCCGAGGAGCAGCGCGCGCCCGCGGTCGAGGAGTCGCTCTTCGTCGCGCACCGACCGCTGTTCGAGCGCGTGTGCGAGGCCGCGGTCGAGGCTCGCGCCGAGCGCTATCGGGCCGACCTGCGCGTCGCCTGGGCGCAGACGTGGGACCTCGTCACCGAGGCGCGGACGATGGCCGAGATCCTCGCGCGCGACGAGGGTGTCGGCGAGGCATCGCTCCGCGCCGAGTTCGCCACCGCGCGCAACCGCGTCTACAAGCGCAGCGAGAGGCTCCGCGCGTACATGCTCGACGCGGCGGACGGGATGCGCGAGCGGGGGGATCTCTCCGACGACGACCACCGCGTCGCGGCGGCCTTCATCACGCGGGTGATGGTGAGGTGTCAGACCCGGCCGCCGCGGCGCGTCGGTGGGGGGTGACATGACGTTTCGAACCGGAGGACGTCGCCGCGTGCGACGTGACCTGCCATGAACACCCTGAGCCCCGACATCGCCGCTGCACTCGGCTTCGACGCCGACCAGGCCTTCGAGCAGGTGGCCGACCTCGAGACCCGCGCCGCCACCGTCGACCAGGGGAGCCTCGAGACGGTGGCCCTCGCGCTCGCCGCGTTCATCGAGACGGTGGTCGCGCGCGAGCCGCACTTTCGCCCCGTTCCGTCGCCGCCCGCGCTGATCGCCGAGGCGCGCTGCGAGGTGCAGCAGTGGGAGCGCGCGCCGGGGATCTTCCTCGTGCGCGCGGACGACCCCTCGGTGACGTTCCGCGGCGTCGACGAGGCGCACATGTACCGCGCCTCGACCGGCGAGGTCTTCGTCGACGCCCGCGAGCGCCCCTTCCACCTGCGCGTCGGCCTCGGCGGCGCGAGCCAGGTGTGGGCGATGTCGGCCCCGAAGGTCACGGTCTTCGCGCCGCGCGCGTCGGAGGCTTCGCGCTCGCCGAGCGCGCAGGCCCTCTCGCGCTGGGCGCCGCACGTCGCCGCGGCCGTCGAGGTGCCGCAGCCGGCGCAGGTCTTCGCGGGTCTCGCGCCCCCCGACTGGATGCGCGTCGAGGTCGCCTCGCGCCTCGCGGTCGGCACGGCGTGGGAGGTCGCGAGCGCGTGGGGCATGGCCGCGCGCCTCGCCCCTTCGGAGCGTTCGGGCTCGGTGCTCGACCTGCTCGACGCGCCTCCCCCCGAGGCCCCCGCGCTCGCGTGGCTGGCGCGCAACCCCGAGGCCGCGCGCGAGCTCGCGTCGCACGTCGTCCACGAGGCCGACCGGCTCGTCGAAGACCTCGACCCCCTCTCCGACGCGCTCGCGGCGGACGCGCCCGACGCGCGCGACCGGGCGCTGGCGTGGCTGCATCGACGCGACGACCTCGCGTCGGTGGCCTTCGTGCTCACGCGGGCGGACGTCGACGTGGGCGCGGTGCACGCCGCCCTCGCGCGCGTCGATCGCGCGGCGGGCCTTCGCCAGACGATGTGGGCCTTCCTCGAGCCCCTCGACGATCCGCGCCTCGCGTCCGTGTCGTGGCAGGAGCCCGACGCGTGGTGGGCCGAGGTCACGCTGGGGCGCTGAACCCTTCTCACACGGAGTTCACGACATGCTCGACGACCTTCTCCTCGCACCCGCGCTCGGGTGGCAGGCGCGCCACGCGGCCGCGTGCGCGCTCTCGTCGCCGGGGTGCTGGCCCCATGACCTTGCAGTCGCCGAGGCCGCGGCGCGCCACGGTTTCGTGCGTCCCGGTGACGCACCCATCGGAGAGACGCTCCTCGTCGCGGTGAGCGACGACCGGCGTCGCACGACGCTGTTCCGGTTCCACAGGACGCCGACGATCGATCCACTGCACTGGCACCAGGGGCCGACGACCCGCGCCGCGCTCGCGCTGGCCGAGCGGCTTGCGCCGGCGACCCTGCCGCTCCTCGTGAGCGTCGCGCCTCCTCGAAGGACGGGGAGCTGGGAGCTGTTCCGGCTCTTCGTCGACGGAGAGGGAGACGCCAACGCCGCCGACGGCGGGTCGTTCGGCCTGGCGATGCTGCTCGCGGTGAGCTCCGAGTGGCTGGGCGAGCCGGTGCCCGCGGACCTCGCCGCGCTCGCGGCCCTCGACGAGCATGGCCGCCTCGCGCGCGTGGCGGGCCTTCGCGAGAAGCTCGCGATGGTGCGCGGAACCGCGCTCGGTGTACGGCGCGTGCTCGTGGCCTTCGAACAGAAGTCCGAGGCGATGGCGCACGCCCGCGGGCTCGAGGTGATCGCCGTCGAGTCGGCGACCGAGGCGCTCGCTGTGGCCTTCGATGGCCTGAGCGAGCGGCTCCACACCCGATGGAGCTCGCCCGACGAAGCGCGCAGCGCGGCCGACGCGATGTTCTGGCTTGCGCTCACGCCGCCCAGAGAGCGGGCGATCCGCTGGCGCGCGGTGGCCGGTGCCGCCGCGCTGCTTTGCGACGCGCTCCCCGACGGCCTGGCGCGCGACAAGGCGTCGTTCGCGCGCGCGGTCGCCGAGCGCCACGCGGGCGACACGGGACACCTCCCGTGGCCCTCGGAGCGGCTCCTGGCGTCGCTCCCGCGCGTCACTCGACTCCGGTGCATCGCACACGGTGTTCAGGCCGCGGCCGACGCGGGGCACCGCGACGTGCGCGAGCGGGTCCGCGATGCGATGGCGCAGATCGAGGGGCTCGAGCCGAGCCGCGAGACCCTCGAGCTCCGCGGCGCCATCGGCCGCGCGCTCGCGGCGATGGGCGCGTACGAAGACGCCCGCCGCGTGCTCGGCGAGACGGTCGACGGGTGGCGTGACATCGTCGCGATCGACGGGGCCTCGTACGCGCTGAGCGAGCTCGTGCGCGTGTGCGGCGTGCTGCGCGACGGCGACGCGGTGACCGCCGCGCTCCGGCGGGTGCGTGAGT
>JBDHVF010000568.1:0-5743 GCA_039809605.1 Polyangiales bacterium
TCCAGCGCATGGAGACCACGCTGCAATACACC
The DNA here is from genome assembly GCA_039809605.1 of Polyangiales bacterium. Lineage (GTDB taxonomy): Bacteria > Myxococcota_A > Polyangia > Polyangiales > CAISKJ01. The sequence continues at coordinate 33 of JBDHVF010000568.1, forward strand.
CGCTACTCGCCCGACAACCGCGTCGACCCGCTCATGGGCCACTACGAGCTCGACGCGCCGGGCCTGGTGACCTGGGTGCTGCGCCGCGCGACGCCCGCCGCCCACCGCGCGGTCTTCGCGCAGGTGCGCGCGCGCAGCCCCACGGCCCGCGACTACCACGACATCCTCGCGGCCGCGGCGCCCGCGCAGGCCACGGGCGACGCGTGGCTGCGGCTCTCGCAGGTCGGCGCGCTGCGCCCCGGCGACGTGATCGCGTGGCGCCGCCCCGTCGCGCCCCACGCCACGGGCGGTCACCACGTGGCCTTCGTGGTCTCGGCGCCCGTGCGCACGCAGGCGGGCGGCGGGGGGTGGCTCGTGCGGGGGACCGACTCGACCGCGCTGCCGCACGACAACGACACGCGCGGGCCGCAGGCGCAGCACCGCTCGGGCCTCGGCACCGGCACGCTGCTCGTGACCGCCGACCCCGCCACCGACGCCCCCACGGGCTACGGCTGGGCGGGCGCGCGCACCACCGCCGTCACCCGCGCGAGCGTCGCCCTCGGGCGGCCGCTGCGCTGAGCGCCGCGAGCAGCGCGATCACCGACCACGGAACAGCCCGCGCGCCGGGCGACGCGCTGCACCCCGCGGGCGCCTCGCCGCCGGTGGCGCGGTAGTGCTCCCAGAAGTCGGTGTACGCCTGCGCGCTCGTGCACTGCGCCGCGCGCACGGCGGCGCTGCGGTTGCCCGCGCGGTCCTCGGCCACCACGGCGAAGCGGTAGCGCCGCCCGAGCGGCAGGCTCGTGAAGGTCTGCGCCGTCGCCGTGCTCGCCACGCCCCCGTCGGCGACGCCGCACTGGTCGGCGAAGCGCGCGAGGCTCTCGTCGGAGTCGACGTCGAGCCCCGCGAAGCCCGCGCCCGCGGGGCACGAAGAGCCCGCGTCGAGGGCGCCGTCTGCCACGGGATCGCACAGCACCCAGAAGCGTCGCACGGGTTCGTAGGTCGGCGCCGCGGGCGCGTCGGTCGCCGCGTCGGTCACGTCCGTCACGTCGGCGACGTCCGTGACGTCCGTCACGTCGCTCGCGTCGGTCACGTCATCCGCGTCACCCGCGTCGGCCGCGTCGGTCGACGCGTCGGCGGCGGCCTCGGTGGCGATCGGGTACGACCACGCCACGCGCACCTCGGACTCGGAGCCGTACATCGCGCTGACCGAGGTGGGGTCGGCGGGGCGGAGCGTGTCCCAGTCGACGCGCGGCGACGCGACGCCGGCGCCGTCGGCCCACGCGAAGATGCGCGTGGAGCCGCCCGCGCCCGCGGGGCACGCGCCCGTGAGCGGGTCGACGAGCCAGCGGCTCGCGATCGAGAACTGCCAGCACGTCGCGCCCTCGCAGCGCTCGGTCACGCGGGTGAAGGTCGTCGCGGGCGCGCGCACGCAGGTGGCGTCGCCCCCCGTGCGCGCGCACGCGTCGCCGCGCGAGAGCCAGACCTCGGGGTCGCCGGGGTGCGCGCCCGCGAGCGAGAGGCGAAAGGTCCACCGCTCCGTGGGGCAGTCGCGCGCGCCGACGGGCCCCGCGGCGGTCGAGGCTCCGCCCGTGCGCGACACGAACTCGACGCCCGACTGCGCCGCGGCGAGCGAGGGCGCGAGCGCGAGGGCGAGCGCGAAGATGCGATGGGTGCAACGGAGGGCGCGCATGCGGGCGCGGGGAGAAGACATCGGCGCGCGGGAGAACGTCAAGGGTCGGCGCGGGCATTCCCCGCGCGCGGCGATCAGCGGGGCGGCGCGCAGACGTCGTTGCGGGCGCTGCCGTCGGGGCGCGAGACGTTGCGCGAGAGCGCGAGCGCGCCGCGGTAGCGCGCGCAGGTGTTGTTGAACGTGGGCGACGCGGTCACCACGCAGATGCCGCGCGACGCGTCGGTCGACGCCGGGTCGCGCACGCAGAACGTCGTCGCCTCGCCCGCGCGGTCGGGGCACGACGACGAGCACGGCAGCGTGCAGAAGCCCTTCGTGGCGCCCGTCGCGACGCGGCACGTGCCGCCCGTGAAGTTGCAGTCGGAGCTCGTGGTGCACTCGGCCCCCACCCACCGCTGCGCGAGGTCGACGGCGCGGCCGTCGGAGAGGCGCTCGACCGCCTGCTGGATCTTCACGGGCGTGCGCGGGTGCCTGCGGATGCGCCCGTACACCTCGACGATGTCGTCGGCGCTCATGCGCATGCAGCCGTGAGAGACGTACCCGCGGCGCAGCGCGCCGCCGTTGGGCGCGGTGAAGTTGTCGATCGGGCCGTGGATGCCGTAGCCCGCCGTGGGGGGGCCCGCGAGGCGGATGAAGGGCAGGCCCGCGAAGACGGGCGTGCGCACGCCGCGGTCCTCGTGCCAGATGCGGCAGGGGTAGTAGTACCCCCACTGGTCGTCTCGCACCTCGGTGGTGTTCGAGCCCGTGTAGAACAGCCCCGTCGGGGCCATGTCGCTCGTCGGCGTGAGCGAGCGGCCGTTCTCGAGCATGCCCGGCCCGATCGGAAACACCCTGTCGTACGTGCCCCCACGGTCGCGGAGGTGAAGCGTCAGGCCGTCGAGAGACACCACGATCTCGGGGTTGCGCAGCGGCTCCACCGCGGGGATGGGCTTGCACTGCAGCGCGTTCGACCACGTGCGGGGGTCGCGCGCCCCGGCCTCGCCCACGACCTCGCCCGTGCCGAGCTCCTCGGTCCCGCCGTTCTCCGAGTAGTCCTCGTCGTCGGCGGCGCAGCCCGCCATCACCGAGACGAACACCGTCGCGCACGCGATCCGAAGGGCCCGGGGCATCATGGCGCGGGTGGGTAGCACAATGTAGGTGCGGGCGTCCATAGGGGCTTTGCGAAATGGGTTGCGTGGGTGACAACACGGGGCGAGATGAGCATCGAGCTGCCGCCGCGACCGCGTTCGCTCCCCATCGCGCCGACCGCGGAGCCCGCGCGCAGGAGGCTCCCCCTCGCGGGCGAGGCGCGCCCCATCGACCTGCGCTGGCGGCCCGTGATCGCGGTGTGGGAGCTCACGCTGCGGTGCGACCTCGCGTGCCGCCACTGCGGCTCGCGCGCGGGGCGGGCGAGGCCCGACGAGCTCTCGACCGACGAGGCCCTCGACCTCGTGCGCCAGCTCGCGGAGCTCGGCACCAAGGAGGTCACGCTCATCGGCGGCGAGGCGTACCTTCGCGACGACTGGGTCACGATCGCGAAGGCCGTCCGCGAGCGGGGCATGGAGCTCACCATGGTGACGGGCGGCCGGGCGATGACCCCGGCGCGCGCCCGCGAGGTGCGCGAGGCGGGGGTGCAGAGCATCTCGGTCTCGGTCGACGCGCTCGAGGGCCTCCACGACCAGCTCCGCGGCGTGCAGGGGAGCTGGCGCGCGGCGATGGACGCGATCCGCAACCTCAGGGCCGAGGGCATCCCCGTGTCGGCCAACACGCAGATCGCGCGGCCCGCGCTCACCGAGGTCGAGTCCCTTCTCGAACTGCTTATCGAAGCGGGCATCCACTCGTGGCAGGTGTCGATGACGGTGCCGATGGGGCGCGCGGCCGACGAGCCCGAGCTCATCCTCGAGCCCTTTCAGGTGCTCGAGGTGATGCCCCTGGTGGCGCGCGCGAAGCGCCGGCTCGCGGCCGAGAAGAAGCGCCTCTGGCCCGGCAACGACATCGGCTACTTCGGCCCGTACGAGACGCTCATCCGCGGGACGATGCCGCGCGGGCACATGTCGTCGTGCGGCGCGGGGCGGCTCACGCTCGGCATCGAGGCCGACGGGTCGATCAAGGGCTGCCCGTCGCTCCCCACGGGCGACTACGTGGGCGGCAACGTGCGCGACGACGCGCTCGTCGACATCTGGCAGCGCGCCGAGCCGCTGCGCTTCACGCGCGACCGCACCACCGACGACCTCTGGGGCTACTGCAAGGGCTGCTACTACGCCGACGAGTGCCGCGGCGGCTGCTCGTGGACCGCGCACGTCATCTTCGGCCGCGTGGGCAACAACCCCTTCTGCCACCACCGCGCGCTGGAGCTCCTTCGCGACGGCAAGCGCGAGCGGCTGCGGCAGGTGCGGGCGCCCGAGGGCAGGCCCTTCGACCACGGCGTGTTCGAGAGCTACCTCGAAGACTGGCCCGCCGACGAGCTCGCCCGCGCCCGCGAGCTCGCGGAGACGGGCGAAGGCTGGCTCCTGCACACCGAGCGCGCAACGCGGCGGTGACCTACCGCGCGGGCCGCAGGATCACCGCGGCCACCGCGTCGCTCCCGCGGTTCGAGAACGAGTCGAGCACGACGGTGACGGTGCCGCCGAGCGAGCGCCGCCCCCACACGTCTTCGACGAGCGTGAGCGAGCCCGCGCCGGTGCGCTGGTCGATGCGCCCGCGCTCTCCGTTCACGACGAAGAGGGCCGTCGCGTCGTTGCGGTTGGGCGAGTGGCGCGACGTGACCACCACGTCGTAGGTCGCGGGCACCACGTCGGTGAACGTGAACGTGCCGCGCGCGCGCAGCGTGCCGTCGGGCGCGTAGAGCCGGCCGCAGTCCTCCGAGATGTGGTCGGCGCCCGCGGCGGTGTACGCGTAGCCCGCGTCGCAGCGGAAGACCACGTTGTTGCGGTTGACCCACGTGGCCTGCATGTACGTGAGCCTCCGCTCGACCGCGGCGCCGCCCGTCGGCGGTGGCGGAGGTGGCGGTGGAGGTGGCGGTGGTGCGGCGCCGGGGCACGCGGCGACGCGCGCGGTCACGTCGAGCGCGACGCGCGCGATGCCGAAGTACGAGCGGCTCAGGGGACCGGCGCCGAACTCCACGGCGTTGGTGCCCGCGGTGACGAGCGCGGTCACGTCGACGGAGTTGCCGGTGACGGTGACGTTGTCCCACGCGGCGTTCGCGGGGATGTCGAGCGCGCCGCGGCCGTTGACGTAGACGCGCCCCTCCTGGCGGGGGTGGTCGGCGTCGAGGCTGTCGAAGCGCAGCGCCGCGGCCGTGACGCCCGCGGGCACGTCGGGCACCGAGAAGCGCAGCCGCGCGGTCGACCCCGCGGTCACGTCGAGCACCTGCATCGCCGCGCCGTAGCTCGTCGACGGGAGGCGACAGCGCATCTCGGGCACGGTGGGCGGAGGCGGTGGAGGTGGCGGTGGAGGTGGCGGTGGCGGAGGGGGCGGCGGGGGCGGTGCGGGCGCGTCGGGCGCTGGTGCGACGTCGGGCGCTGTCGCGTCGTCGGGCGGGGCGACGACGTCGGGCGCTGGTGCGTCGGGCGAGGGCGCGTCTTCGACGACCGTGGCGTCGTCGTCGGAGAGCGAGCCCGCGCCCACGTCGGTCTTGACCACGGTGGGCGGCTCGGGCGGCGTGGAGCCGTCACGCCCCACGGGCGCGGGCACCTCGACGACGGCGTCGTCGGGCGAGCACGACGCGAGCGTGAACGCGATCACCACGGCGCGCGAGGTCCCCGACGCTCTCATGGACGGCGAGTGAACACCGAAGTGAGGGCGCGCTCAAGGCAGCGACCCTTCGGAATGGTCGCGGAGGTGGGCCCCACGAGTTGCGCCGCCAGCGTCACGCAACGTCGTAGATTGGCCGTGGTTGGTAGGGGGGCGCGTTCCCGATGAGCCGCGCTCGAAGCGCGGTTCGATCGCGGCGGTGGCAGCGAGAGACCAGCCGCGGCTCCGCAGAGCCGCGGCGCACCCGCGACGCCGCCAGCGCTCGAAGCGCGGTTCGATCGCGGCGGTGGCAGCGAGAGACCAGCCGCGGCTC
>JBDHVF010000569.1:0-5735 GCA_039809605.1 Polyangiales bacterium
AGTACCCATGACGATCTCTCCCTCAGTCCGTCGGCGCGTCTCTGCGTCGGTGCGGCGCCCCATGCGCCGCGTCGCGCGGCGCCGTCACCAAAGCCAGCGATAGTCCTCCCCCGCGGCGGGCGGCTCGGGGAGCGCGCGAGGCGCGATCTCCGCTCCGTCGGCGGGCCAGTTGAAGCTCAGTTGCGCGCCGCTCGCGCCCGACACGTCGGTCGCCCCGTCGGTCGCGCGGGCTGCACTCGTGCGGCGCAGTGATACCGTTGCCGTGGTCGTCGGCGCGGGCGCCGTCGTTGGCGCCGTGATGTCGTACTCGGTGGCGCGCGCCGTTTTGCGTGCCGCCGCGCGCTTCGCAGCGCGCACCCTCGCGCCCGCCTCTTGCGCGGGCGTGGGCGGCACGGGCGGAGGCACGGCGGGCGGCACGTCATCAGGCGCGAGAAGTGCTGCCTCGACGAGCTCCTGCATCGACCACACATGGTCCGTCACGCCGAGCTGCATCGCGGGCGTCACCCGCAGCGCGGACTGCTCACGGCAGAAGTCGTAGACCGCGAAGTGGAGCGCGAGCGCGGCGCGTAGGAACACGAGCCGACGCGAGAAACACGAGGTCAGCCGCGTGAGCCTGCGGCACCACATGCGCGTCGTGAGGTTCGAGCGTTCGACGTGCGAAGTCGTGATCTTCGCCTCGTCGGGCGAGCCGAGCACCGGGATCTTCTGCGAGGCGATGCAGCGCCCGCGGGAGTAGCGCACGTCGTCGCGCGACGCGCCGCCCGCCTCGTCCTTCGCGTACGTCTTCAAGTTCTTCGCGTAGTGGACCTGCGTGCCGAAGGCCCGCTCGATCGCGTCGGGGTACGCGACGAAGCCGTCGGAGGAGAGCTGCGGCTTGCCGAGCACCCGCGCGCGGATGTCCGCCGCGAACACCGTCGCGGTAGCGGCGGTGCGCTTGTCGGTGAGGAAGGAGACGACCGCGCGCGACGTGGCGTCGAGTGCGACGAACGTGTACGCGTCGCCGAACTCCTCGGGGTCAAACTCGTCCCGCTTCGACTCCTTCGTGCCGACGAACGCCCACACCTCGTCGAGCTCCATCACGTCGCACGTCAGCGCGTGCATGTGCGACGCGTGCACGAGCGAGCACCCGTCGCCGAGCGAGAGGAGCAGCGACCCGACCGTCTCCCGCGAGATGCCCGTGAGTCGCGCGGCGCCGCGCACGCCCACGCCGTCCACCAGGGCGGCGGCGACGCGGACGCGAGTCTCGGGCGGTAACACGCTCATGGCGACCTCTTGGGGCTACCTTACGGCGCGCAAAACCTAATGTGTACACGTCAGGTAAGATGTATTGACATTGTTAGGCATCCGGTACACATTCGCTCCATGCCGAAGCCCCGAAAACCGCCGAAACCAGCGGCGCCAAAGGCGCCAGCCACGGTGCCGCCCTCGCCCGGCACGGCGCACGACAAGGGCTCGAAAGGCGGCGGCGAGCGGTCGCGTCCATCGCAAACCGCGCACGACGCCTCGTCCGATGTCGTGCGGCGCAAGCCCGACGACGAGCGCAAGGAGGTCCAGCTCCACATCCGCATCACCGCGGCGCAGCGGGAGGCGATGGCGCTCGCGGCGAAGCGCGAGGGCCTCGACTTCTCGTCGTGGGTGAGATGGGCTCTCTTGAAGGCGGCGGGACCGCCGACGTGAGGAGATGGGGGTGGGCGCTGGCGTGCGCGAGCGAAGGCGACGCCCGCACTTCGCGATTCATCGCGGGTGCGAGTCGCCCTCCAACTCTTCTACGCCACGCGAGCGCGAGTACCTCCGAGCGCACCCATGGGATTGCCGCGGCGGGAGGTGCGCACTAGCTTTCACCCTGTCACAGAGGCAGAGATCAGGCGTATCCCGTCGGGTCTTTGTCGGAGCTATCGGGCCGACCGCGCGGACTTCGAGGTGCACGCGACGACCCGTTCGCTCCTGCCGAACCCCACGACCCACCGTGACGCGGCAAACGACTCGGTGGGTCGTGGTCTGTCTGGCGTGTGCTACACAGTGGCCTCCTCCTTCGCACGCAGGCCGTAGCGTCGGGCACGGGTCTCGCCCCACTTGGCGAGCACACCATCCCGCGACAGTACGAACAGTCTGTTGGTCACGAAGTGCGAGTCGACCGCCGACCCCACCCGGCGCTGCACGTCGGCCACGATGTCTCGCGCAGCGAGCGGGCGGTTCGCTTCCCGCAGTACGGCGACGATCTCTTCGTCGACCTTGCGGGTGACAGAGGGGCTCTTTCGAGCGTTCCGCGCGCCCACGGGGTCGACCGCCGCGGTCGAGGTTGCGCGGGCGGCGGAGGGGGCCGCGGGCGCGGGGTGAAGCGAGCGGAAGACGAACACGCCCGGTCGCACCCTGCGCACGCCCGACGAGGGGTCCGACACTGCGCGCCGCCCCGCGTCGCGGAGGGCTTGCGGGTCAACGCCCGACGCCGCGTGCATCTGCTCGATCGTCACCTCCTCGCCGGGCCTCATGTGGAGCGCGTGGAGGAAGGCCCCGCGGGCGCTCGTGGGAAACTGATGCACGGGCGCTGTGGGAGGCACGGGCGGGAGCGGGGGAGACGCGGCGGGTACCACGCGCACCGCGAGCTCGGGAACAGAGGGAGGAGTCGCCTCGGACGCGGAGACAGTCGGAGGGGCCGCGAGCGCGGGGGGCGCGGCGCCGAGGGCGGCGGTGTACTCCTCCAGCACGGAGCGCAGATGCGCGCGGGCAGAGGCGAGTGCCTGCTCCGCGGCCCGCTTGGCGGCGAGTGCTTCCGCAAGGCGCGTTTCGAGGTCGGACTCCACGTCGAGGCCCATGCGCTCCTCGTCCACGCGGACGTGGTTGGAGGCGTCCGCGTGTGGGGGCGAATGTCGAGCCGTGCGTGGACGCCCGCCACCCCCTAGCCCCTCAAAAGGCGACGCGCCTTGCGCCGCATTTTTTTGTGGGCGTCCATCGGCGAGGCGAGCGCCGTCCCCGCGGCATACTCACAGGGGTCGCGACGGGGCCACAACGAGTGGTTGCAATCCGCCCCGCCGAGTTGCATAGACGCCACTCGTGGCACTCGGAGCGCGCAAGGATCACGACGACAGGGCGCGGGAGTACCTCAAGCCAGCGCCCAAGACGGTCGCGCCCACGAAGGCGACGCCGCTGGCTGCGGCCACGGCGCGCTCGGTGCACTTGCTCCTGCCCGAACCGCGCAAGGCCGCGCTGCTCGCCGTCGTCGGCGAGCTCGTAGAGGACGTCGTGACCCCCGTCCTGCGGGCTGTCGACGTGTGGGACGCGTATCGCCTTCTCGACGAGTCCACCGAGCGCGCCGAGGCTGCCCTGGGGTTCATCTGGAGCGTCCTCGGCGAGTACGACGCGCACGCGTTGGATCAGATCGTCCGCGAGCAGTTCGACAAGTACCTGCACGGCAGTCGCTCCGGCAGTCGCTCCGGCAGTCGCTCCGGCAGTCGCTCCGGCAGTCGCTCTATCGGTCCCCCACGAATCCGCAAGGAAGCGCGGGCGGCGCACGACGACGCGTTCGCGCTGATGGAGGCGGCCCGCGGTCGCCTGTCTGCACTCCGCGCGCGTCCGATCGCGCTCCCCGATCAGGTCGGTTACCGCCTCACGAGGGCGACGATCGACGTGGAGGTGCTCTCGCTCGCGGTGATGATGGCCATGACCCGCGACCGCAAAGCGAGGTCCGTCGCGCTCTTGGAGGAGTTGATCTTCGCCCTCCGCAACGTCGCGCTGTACCTCTTCGCGTTCGCCCAGGAGGCCGCGTCGTTCGCGTCGGTGCCGCAGGATGCGGGGCGCTCGACGGTCCACGAGTTCAAGGCGCAGGGCCGCACGTTCCACCTGCGCGAAGGCGTCGAGGTAGACGTGTTCCGCGAGGGCAACGGGATTGCCGCCTGCGCGCACGTCGTCCCCCTCTACGCTGCGGGCGTGACGCGAGAAGCCGCCATGGAGGCGCTCGCGGATCTCTTCGCCGCGACGTGGGACGCAGTGTGCGAGGGGGACGACGACGAACTCTCGCTCGACGCCGTCGCGACGAGGTACCGCCTCCTCGATCTCGTCGAGCCCGCGGACCTGGCGTGACGCCCTACCGCGCCAGCACCGTCGAGAACGCGCTCATCGCCAAGGGCTTCGAGCGGAAGGATGGAGGGCATCGGACGTTCCGCCTCGTCGTTGACGGGCAGAAGACCGGGGTCGTGACGCACACCTCCCACAACAGTCAGCAGATCGATGAGTACCTCCAGCGGTCGATGGCGGCGCAGGTCCGCCTCCCCGTGGGGGACTTTGCGAGACTCGTCGAGTGCACGTTGAGCGGGGCGGACTATGCCGCGCGCATGGTGAGGGATGCCCATGTCGTGCTTAGGAACGCGGCGCCGCCCAAGGCCGCGGCCAAGTCCAAGACGAAGCCCGCGAAGGTCGGGAAGGATGGCAAGAGGCGGCGGAAGCCGTAGGGGCGTCCGTGGGCGCGGTGGCCTAACTGCGTCGCCCGAACACGCAGTGGCCTAACTGCGGGCTCAGTTAGGCCATGACCCCCCGGCGCCGCGTGTTGCGGGCCCGGTCGGGTGGTGTAGAACCTCGCGACCCGACGATGCGCACGACCCGTCACGACCTCGACGCGATCAACGAACGGCTCGAGACGCTGCCCCCGGCGGGCGTCCTCGCGTGGGCGTGGGCGGTGTTCGGCCGCCGCGCGGCGCTGCTCTCGTCGATGCAGAGCTCGGGGGCGGCGCTGTGCCACATGGCCGACCGCGCGTCGCTCGGCTTCGACGTGCTCTTCGTCGACACGGGCGTGATGCACCGCGAGACGCTCGACACGCGCGACGCCATCGCGCGCACGCACCGCCACCTCGCGGTGGTCACGCTGCACCCCGCGCGCACCTTCGCCGAGCAGACCCGCGACGAGGGCGTGCTCTACCTCTCGAAGGAGGGCCAGGAGCGCTGCTGCGACCTGCGCAAGAGCGAGCCCCTGCGCGCGGTCCGCGGGCGCTACGACGCGCTCGTGTCGTCGCTGCGTCGCGACGAGGGCGGCGCGCGCGCGGCGATCAAGGTGCTCGAGCTCGACCCCGAGATGAACGCGCTGCGGGTGCACCCCTTCGCGCGGCTCACCGCCGAGGGCCTCGACGCGTACGTCGCCGCGCACCCCGGCGTGGTGATGAACCCGCTGCACGCGATGGGCTTTCCGTCGGTGGGGTGCTTCCCCTGCACGACGCCGGTGCGGCCCGACGAGGAGGAGCGCGCGGGCCGCTGGCGCCACCTCGCCGACGTGACCTACTGCGGCATCAACCCCACCGACCGCCTCGCGAAGACCGAGCCCTCGATCGAGCTCGACGAGCGCTACCGCGCGGCGCTCTCGGGCTGAGCCGCCGTCACTCCTCGTCGTTCGGGGCGTCGCGGCGGTGGCGGCGGGGCGGCGGCGCGGCGGCGCCCGTGAGCGCCTCGCGGTCGTCGATGGTCGCGCCCTCGAGCGCCCCGTCGGCCCGCAGCCGGAGGTGGTACGCGTTCACGGGCAGCGCGTCGGGCGCCGTGCTCGTCACGCCCCGGAGCTGCAACTCCCCCGACGTGGGGTGCCACGTCCCCTCGAGGCTCTCGCGCACCTGCTCGCCCTCGCGCGCCGAGGGGGCGTGCGCGGCCGTCCACGCGAAGTGCCCGCGCAGCCCCGTGGCCTCGTCGCGCTGCAGCGTGAGCACGAAGGTCCACTCGCCGTCGTCGCCGGTCATGCGCCCGAGCCACACGCGCCGCTG
>JBDHVF010000570.1:0-5707 GCA_039809605.1 Polyangiales bacterium
CGGGCGCGGCGCGGTCGTCGGTGTTGGCGCCGCGCGAGTTGGTGCCGTGCTGAAAGGCCACCCAGCGCGAGTCGGGCGAGAACGAGGGGTGCGCGTCGACGGGGCGCTCGGGCGTCGAGGCGCCCGTGTGGATCACCCGCGGCGCGCCGAAGGTCGTCTCGCTCGTGCGGTCGACGACGGCGAGGTCGCCCGCGGTGAAGTCGACCGCCCAGCCGCCGTTGACGTGCGTCACGAACGCGAGGCGCATGCCGTCGGGCGACCAGTCGGGGTGCGCGGCGCCGTCGTCGGGCAGCCCCGTGCCGTCGAGGTAGGCGCCCGTGTCGCGGCGCATGAGGCGCAGGGCGTTGCCGCGGTTGACCACGAGCAGCCGCGCGTCGGGCGAGAAGGTCGAGTAGAGGTACGGGGTCGCGGGCGTGAAGAGCGTGGGCGCGGGGTCGTCGCGGATCGTCGCCGCCGAGAGGTCGAACACGGCGCCCGGGCGGTCGCCGCCCCAGAGCTCCGCGGACATGTACCGCCCGTCGCGCGAGATGGTGTGGCACGCGACGCAGCGGTTGCCGCGGTCGGGCTCGTCGGGCTTGGCCGGCGGCGTGGGGATCGCGGGCGTGCGCTCGGCGGTGATCGCGTCGAGCTTCATGATGCGCCCCTCGGAGAGGTCCCAGTAGTAGATCGTGCCCGAGAGCGCGGCGCGCGCGACGGTCACGCGCACCGGGGCGCTGGTCACCACCTGGCCGCGCGCGGCGTCGAAGCGGTCGACCGACACGGTGACGGGCGCGTCGGCGTCGCTCTCGAGCAGCGCGCGCCACCCGTCGGCCTCGGCGAGCCAGTCGTAGCGAAAGCCCGCGCCGGTGTGGCGCACCCACGCGCGGAGCTCGGCGTGGGGCTTCGCGAGGCGCACCATGGCGAGCTCGCCCTCGGCGCCGCCCTCCCACTGCACGTCGGGCGGCGGCACGTTGGCGGGCATCACGGCCTCGTCGAGGGGGTAGAGCACCCGCAGCGCGCGCGACGCGTCGGCGACGCGCGGGGCCGACCAGAAGCGCATGGCCTCGGCGGGCGACGGCGCGGCGCCCGTGCTGGTGACCTCGCGATCGACGCGCACCTCGACCGAGGCCGCGGCCGTGAGCGCCGTCATGCCCGGCCGGTCGACGCGCGCGCTGACGGCGAAGCGCCCGCCCGCGGTGCCCGTGGCCGTGAAGCGCCCCGTCGCGGGGTCGATCGAGCCCGCGGGAGAGGCCGCGGGCGTGGCGCTCCACTCGGCGGTCGAGAGGGCGAGCGTGCGCCCGTCGGAGAGCGTGCCCATGAGGGCGAAGTCCTGCGTGGCCGCGGCGCCATAGCGCGTCGAGAGCGTGGCGGTCGCGGGCTCGACGCGCACCGACACGACGCTTCGAATGGGCACGGGCGAGGCGTCGCGCGGCGCGGCGTCGCCGGGCCGGTCGGTCGGTCGCGAGGGGACGTCGACCGGGCCGAGGTCGTTGCCCGCGTCGCGCGAGGGGTCGCACGGCGCGTCGGGCGGGCAGATCACCTGGGGCTCGTCGGGGCTGCACGCGGCGAGCAGCGCCGCGAGGCCGACGGTCACGCGCGGTCGGGTCTCCATCGTCGCGCGCACGATACCAGCACGCGGAACGCGTTGACATCACGCCGTGGGGTCGTGGTCTCCTCGGCGTCATGCGCACCACGATGCTGCTCGCGGGGCTGTGCCTCGCCGCCTGTGAGACGCGCGCCGACCGCGCGCCGACCGCTCCCCCCGAGGCCGCGCCCGCGACGACATCGGGCGGCGCCGCGACCCCCGCGCCCGCGACCTCACCCACGCCCACGCCCACGCCCGCGCCCACGCCCACGCCCGCGCTGCCCGGCGCCAACGCGGGCGACGCGCCCGAGATCTCTCGCTCGGTCGGTCAGCCCGGCGGGGTGGTGGTGTTCTGGCCGCGGGTGTCTCCGCGCACCGAGGACCCGGCGGTGCGTGCGATCGCGGCGGCGGTGCAGCAGCGGCTCCGGCAGCTCGCCGAGCGCGCGCTGCCGGGGCGGTCGGTGGAGGTGCGGCCCGAGCCCGAGCGCGTGTGCCCGAGGGCGGGCTGCGTGGCGATGACGCTCGGCGCGTCGCTCTATCACACCGACCGCGGCGGCTGCACGGTGGTGGCGCTGGTGAGCGGGGCCGGGCAGTCGCCGCAGCGCCTCGTGCCGTGGGTGGGCCAGGTCGACCTGCGCGAGGCGGTGGCGCCCTTCCGCGAGCCGCCCGAGGGGCGCATCGTGGCGCGCGACATGAGCCGCTGCGGCGACGTGGAGGCGCAGCTCGCGCAGGGCGAGGAGGCCGTCGTGGCCGCGATCCGCGCGGCGGCGCCGCCGTTCTGAGCTACGCCGCGTCGAGCTCGCGGATCATCTGCTCGCCCGTGAGCTGCTCGGCGGAGGCGCCGTGCATGTACTGGAGGAGCCCGGCCTCGTCGTAGCGGGGCATCACGCGCGGCGAGAGGAGCCCGATCTCGCGGAGGTTGGGCACGAGGCGCGAGAACATCACCTGCCGGAAGCGCTTCATGCCGGGCACCTCGGAGATGTACCCGCGCCACGTGGCGCGCGGCAGGCGGTGCGCGAAGTACTCGTCGTAGACCTCGTAGGCCATGAAGCGGTTGCGCATGAGCAGGGCGACCTCGAAGGTCCAGTCCTCGCGCTCGCGGCGTTCGCGCGGGGTGAGCTCGCCGCGCACGTGCTCGCGCAGCGCGAGCACGCCGTAGTGGACGTGCCGCGCCTCGTCTTGAATGACCCTCTTCAGGAGCTCGCGCAGCAGGGGCTCGCGCGTGGTGCGGTAGAGCGTGCCGAAGGCGCCGAGCGCGAGGCCCTCGACCATGATCTGCATGCCGAGGAACTTCATGTCCCAGCGGCCGTCGCCCATGAGCGCGTCGATGATGACGAAGAGGTTGTCGTTGATCTGGTAGAGCTTGCCGAGCTTCTCGTCGAGGTAGCGGTGAAAGACCTCGACGTGGCGGCCCTCGTCCATCACCTGCGTGGCGCCGTAGAGCTTGCCGTCGAAGAAGGGCACGGCCTCGGTGACCTGCGCCGCCGCGAAGAGCGCGCCCTGCTCGCCGTGGAGGAACTGCGACAGGAGCCACGCGCACACGCTCGCCGACACCTCGCGGCGCTCGCGGGCGTCGAGGCGCACGCCGAGCTCGGCGAGGCGCTCGAAGTCGAGGAAGTCCTCGGGCACGAGCGGCACCTCGGGGCTGAGCGGGTCGACGTCGGTGCCCCACGGGAGCTGGTCGGCCACCCACTGCCCGGCCTTGGCGCGCTCGTAGAGCTCGCGCATCGCGGGGTGGTCGTCGGGGTAGCGCCAGTCGAAGTGCGCGGCGTGGCGCGCGGGCGTGAGCGTGGGCGCGCCCTGCTTCGCGCGGTGCAGCAGGAGCCCCCGCACGCCCGAGGGCCCGAGCGAGGCGAGCACGCGCGGGTCGCGCACCTCGAGGAGCACGTCGAGCGCCTCGAGGTAGGGGTCGAGCCGGTCGCGCATGCGCGCGGGGAGAAGGTTCGTCAGTCGCGTGGGGTCGAGCATGGCGCAGTCCTCCGATGGGGTCATTCCGCGGCGGCGATGAACGTACGTACCCGGGCCTCGTGCAGACGCACGAGCAGCTCCCCGATGAGCGGCAGCGCGCGGGAGAGCAGCGCGGCGACCTCGTCGGCCGGGCGGTCCGACAGCCGCGCGTTGAGGATCTCGACCTCCTTCTGGAAGAGCCCCGCGATGGCCTCCTCGAAGACGGCCGCGAGCCTGGGCGAGAACCCGAGCGCGCGCGTGAAGCCCGCGGCGCGAAAGCGCCCCCAGAGCTCGACGATCCACGCGTCGTCGCGCGCCACCACGAGGCGCCCGCGGGGGCCGCGCACGGGCGCGAGCAGGCCCACCTCGGCGAGCTCGTCGAAGTCACGGCGGTCGACGCCCGCGGTCTCGAGGAGCGCGCGCACCTCCACGAGGTCGCCGCCCTCCGACGCGCGGCCGAGGGTGCCCTTGAGCCGGCGCTTCACCTCGGCGAGCAGCCGCCGCTGCGCGGGGGTGAAGGCCCCGTCGCGCTCCTCGAGCACGGCCTTGATGGCCTTGAGGGGCAGAAACTGCTCCTCCTGGAGCTTGCGAACGAGCTTGATGCGCTCGACGTGGCGCTCGCCGTACCAGGCCATGTTGCGCCCGGTCTTGTGCCCCTCGGGCACGAGCCCCTGCTGGATGTAGAAGTGCACGGCCTGGCGCGGCAGCCCCGTGCGCTCGCACAGGTCCTTCATCTTGTAGGGGAACTCTTCGCGCGCGCGCGCCGCCATCACGGCACCTCGATCACGACGCGCCCGCGCGGGCGGCCCACGCACGTGAGCACCGCGCCCGCGGCGCGCTCGTCGTCGCGCAGGCAGTTGGGCTCGTCCATCACGACCTCGCCCTCGACGCGCACGCCCCGGCACGCGCCGCAGCCGCCCACCGTGCACGACGACGGCAGCCCGACGCCCTCGCGCTCGGCCGCCTCGAGGATCGTCTCTCCCCCGCGCACGGTGACCTCTCGCTCGCGCCCCCGCAGGCGCAACGTGACGACCGCGTCGCCCGCCGGCGCGGACCCCGCGCGCGGCGAGGTGTAGACCTCCTCGCGCACGGCGGCGCCCTCGACGCCTCGCGCCGCGAGCGCCCTCTTCACCGCGTCGCGCATGGGCGCGGGGCCGCAGAGGTAGAACTCCGCGGGCGGCGCCTCGTCGAGCGAGAGCGCGTCGAGCTCGCGCGCGGCCGTGGGCTCGTCGAGCCTGCCCGCGGCGCCCGCGAAGCCCTCGCCCGGGCGCTCGAGCACGTGGCGCACGGTGAAGCGATCGGGGTGCTCGCGCGCGAGCGCGTCGAGCGCGTCGGCGAAGATCACGTCGGCGCGCGCGCGGTTGCCGTACACGAGCGACACGCGGCTCGCGGGCTCGTCGCGCAGCACCGCGCGCGCGATGGCGTAGAGGGGGGTGATGCCGCTGCCGCCGCCGACGAGCACCACGTGGCGGCGGCGATCGGGCGCCGCGTCTGCGACGAAGCCGCCCGAGGGGCCGAGGAGCGAGAGCGCGTCGCCCGCGCGCACGCGCTCGGTGAGGTGCGTCGACATGGCGCCGCCGGGCACGCGCTTGACCGTGATGCGCAGCGTCTCTCCGGGCGCGTCGCCCGAGGCCGAGTACGCGCGGCGCAGGGCCACGCCGTCGACCGAGGCGCACACGGTGAAGAACTGCCCGGGCGCGTACGAGAAGCCGCGACCCGCGGGGTCTTCGAGCACCAGCGACACGGCGTCGGGCGTCTCGCGCACGACCGCGCGCACCCTCACGGCGCGAGCGCCGCGCGCGGGCGAGGGGGCGTCGCGCGCGACCTCGCGGCGCCGCACGAGCGGAGAGGGCCGACGGCCTGCGAGGGCCGAGAGCACCATGGCCGCGTCGCGGCGCGCGAGGGCCACGCGCGCGGCCACGCCCCGCGGGAGCGCGCGTTCGAAGCGGTCGAGGAGCGAGCGGGTCGGGTCGGCCATGGGCCGGAGCGTGGGGCCCCGGACCGCGAAGTGTCAAGTAGCACTATACACTTCGGGCCAGGCGCGCGGGCGCCTCGCGACGGGGCCGTGCGCTACTGCTCGTGCAGGCTGCGGATCAGCGGCGACGCGTCGGCCGCGGTCGTTGTCGCGGCCGCGGCGGCGGGCCTGCGCGCCGGCCTGCGCAGCGGGCGGCTCTTCGTCGCGACCGCGGGCCTGAC
>JBDHVF010000571.1:0-5704 GCA_039809605.1 Polyangiales bacterium
GATGCCGGCGCGCCACCGCGGCGGGTGCGCGACGAGCGCGAGCGCGGCCATCGCGACGAGCGCGGCCGCGTCGAGCGCCTCGGGGCCGCGCAGCGCGTTGAGGCGGCGGGCGCGCGCGAGGCGTGAGAGCGCCGCGGCGACCAGCACCGCGGTGAAGGGCGTGGCGGGGAAGACGTGCCGCGCCCCGTGGATCACCCCGTTGCCGTAGTAGAAGAGCCCGTACGCCACCGTGAGCAGCACGGGGAAGAGCGCCACGACGAGCAGCTCGACCGAGGGCGTCGCGATCACGGCGGCGAAGCCCGCGACGGCCACCGCGGCCACGCCGTAGATCTCCGCGCCGTGGAGCCCGGTGCGCTCTCGCACGACGCGCAGCGCGTCGCCGGGCGAGTAGCCGTCGGGGCCGAACGAGGCGCGCTCGGCGGCGTGCTCGATCTGGCAGCCGACCTCCCAGCCGAAGCCGAGGTGCAGGCAGCGCGGGGGCCAGTCGCTGCGGTCGGCGTACTCGACCGTGGTGGGCTTGCGGAACGACCCGGTGGCGGCCTTCTGCTGCGCCGCAACAAGGGCCACGAAGGGCAGCGCGCACGCGAGCGCGACGGCCGCCATGCGCGGCGTGACTGCGCGGCGCAGCGCGGGGCCGGCGAGCGCCGCGGCGAACACGGCGGCGAGCACGATGCCGTCGAGCATGCGCGAGCCGAAGACCCACCCCGCGCAGACGCCGATGGCCGCCGAGAGGGCGAGCGTGGGGCGCGCTCGCATGCGCAGCGCGGCGACGACCGCGAGCGCGCTGAGCGAGCCGGTGAACGCATGCGAGAGCAGGTCGGCCGTCTCGAGCGCGCGCGCGTACGACGGGAGCACGATGAGGAGCGAGAGGCGCGCGGCGAACGAGTCGCCGAGCACGCGTCGCGCGAGGGCGGCGTGGGCGAGGGTGAGGAGCGCCGAGGTCACCAGGGCCGCGGCGAGGTAGAGGTCCCAGCGCACGAAGGGGGCGATGAAGAGGGGGTAGCCCGGCACGAACACGCCGTGCATCCGCCCGTCGGCGCCTTCGAAGAGGAACTTGGCCGTGAACGCGAGCCGCGGCGCGCTCACCGGCAGCGAGAGCGCGAGGTGCGCGAGCGCGCGCCCCTGCGCCACGTACATGCACGCGTCGCCCGACACCACCTGGCCGTGCATGGGCCGCTGGTGCACCCACGCGGTGACCGCGGCGCCCGCGAGCGCGCAGAGCGCCACGAAGGCGCGCCACGGGGGCCGCGTGACCGCCGCGTGAACGGCCCGCCCGACGGGCGCGACGAGGGCGCACGCGAGGCCCGCCACGAGCGCGGCGCCGAGCGCGAGGAGCGTGACGCGGTCGTGGGCGCTGGCGCGGAGCTCGGGCCACGAGAGCGTGAGCCAGAGGGCGGCGAGCGCGCAGGCCGCGGCGCGTCGCACGAGCACGTCGGCACGAGGAGACACGGTGTGGCGTCGAGGATACGAGGGGAGGACGAGGGCGATGGGGACGGCGCGATCAGTCGGTGGCGCCGTCGCCGAGGCCGCCGAGGTCGAAGCCGAGGCCGCCGTCACCGCCGTCGCCAGGGCCGCCGTCGCCAGGGCCGCCGTCGCCGCCGGGCGGGCCGCCGTCGGGCGCCGGGGGCATGCACGCGCCGGTCATGTACAGGCACAGGCCCGAGATGCAGCAGTAGTTGCCCGGGTCGCCCGGGGTGACGCAGGGGTTGCACTCGCTGTCGCTGCGGCACGACGACGGACACATGCCCGGCGGCGCGGAGTCACGCGGCGGCGGGTTGTCGACGGGCGTCACGCGGTCGGTCGCGGCGGGCGTGTCGGTCGTCGCGGGCGTGTCGATCGTCGCCGGCACGTCGGGCGGAGGCGGGTCGTCGACGGGCACGTCGAAGGTCGGCGGCATGCCGAAGTCTTCGGGCACGTCGTTGTCGACCGCGGCGTCTTGATCGGCGTCGTCGGGGATGAACGTGCTCGGCCCCTGCGTGTCACCGCAGCCTGCCAGCAGCGCCCCGAAGAGCACCGCGCGAAGAAAGTTGCTCGCTCGCATGGATCTCCGTCGTCCTGAAGCTTCCGATTGGAAGCGACGCGACTATGGCATGAAATGCTGCCGCGTTGCGAGTCCGGGCGTAGGGTTTTTTCGAGCTCACCTCGCGCACGCGCAGTGATCACTGCGCCCCCACGCGCGGCGCCCTGCGCGCACCGCGACATCTCATGAGGAACCGATGATCGACGACCGACTTCGAGAGGCCCTCACCTTCGACGACGTGCTGCTCGTGCCCGCGTACAGCGACGTGCTGCCGCGCGACGTCGACACGCGCACCCGCATCGCGCCGGGCATCGACCTGGCGATCCCGCTCGTCTCGGCCGCGATGGACTCGGTCACCGAGGCGCGCACCGCGATCACCATGGCGCGCGAGGGGGCGATGGGGATCCTTCACAAGAACCTCACCCCCGAGGACCAGGCCCTGGAGGTCGAGAAGGTCAAGCGCGCCCAGTCGGGCATCGTGGTCGACCCGCTCACCGTGGCCCCCGACGAGAGCCTGCGCGACGCCGTGGAGCTCATGCGGCGGCGCAACATCTCGGGCCTCCCCGTGGTCGAGAGCGGGCTGCCGGTGGGCATCGTGACCTCGCGCGACATCCGCTTCGAGACGCGCCTCGAGCAGCCCGTGAGCGCCGTGATGACCCCGCGCGCGCGGCTGGTGACGGTGCCCCCGTCGGTCACGCCCGACGAGGCGCGGGCCCTCTTGCACAAGCACCGCATCGAGAAGCTGCTCGTGGTCGAGCCCGACTCGGGCAGGCTCGTGGGGCTCATCACCATCCGCGACCTCACGCAGGCCGAGCGCTACCCGGGCGCCGTGAAGGACGCGCGCGGACGTCTGCGCGTGGGCGCGGCGATCGGGCCGGGGGCCGACCGCGAGGCGCGGGCGCGCGCGCTCGTCGACGCGGGCGTCGACCTGCTGGTGGTCGACACGGCGCACGGGCACTCGAAGGGCGTGATCGACGCGGTGCGAGACACGCGCCGCGAGCACCCCGGCGTGGCCCTGGTGGCGGGCAACATCGCGACGGCCGAGGCCGCCGAGGCGCTCATCGACGCGGGCGTCGACGCGATCAAGGTGGGCATCGGGCCGGGCTCGATCTGCACCACGCGCGTCGTGGCGGGCGTCGGCGTGCCGCAGGTGACGGCCATCAGCGACTGCGCGCGCGTGGCGAAGAAGCGCGGCGTGGTGCTCATCGCCGACGGCGGGATCAAGTACTCGGGCGACGTCGCCAAGGCCGTGGCCGCGGGCGCCGACGTGGTGATGATCGGCTCGCTCTTCGCGGGCACCGACGAGGCGCCCGGCGACCTCGTGCTCTACCAGGGCCGCTCGTACAAGATGTACCGGGGCATGGGCTCGCTCGGCGCGATGCGCAGGGGCAGCAAGGACCGCTACGGCCAGGCCGGCGCCGCCGACGAGAAGCTCGTGCCCGAGGGCATCGAGGGCCGCGTGCCCTACCGCGGAAGCCTCTCGTCGAACATCTACCAGCTCGTGGGGGGCTTGCGGTCGGCGATGGGGTATACGGGCTCGCGCCCCCTCGCCGAGCTGCAGACCCGCGCGCGGTTCGTGCGGCAGACCTCCCTCGGCCTGCGCGAGAGCCACGTGCACGACGTCATCGTCACGGAGGAGGCTCCGAACTACCGCAAGTCGGAGTAAGGTCGCCGCTTCCCTCGGATGGACCTCAAGCGCGTCGCCCGGAACATCTCGTCGCAGTGGATCGCCCACGCCGTCACGGCGGCCGTGGGCATCCTCATGCCGCCGTTCCTGCTCGCGTACCTGGGCACCGAGGGCTACGGCATCCACAACCTCATCGGCGACCTCGGCGGCTACTCGTCGATGCTCTACCTGGGCCTCGGCGCGGCCATCATGAAGTACGTCGCCCAGCACAACGCCCGCGACGAGCAGCGCGACCTCAACGAGACCGTCTCGACCATCTTCGCGGTCTACCTCCGCCTCGGCGCGCTCTGCCTCGTGGCCGCGCTCGCCCTCGCGTGGCCGCTGCCCCACATCTTCAACGTCACCCCCGCGCTCGCCACGCCCGCCCGCGCGCGCCTCGTGATGATGGGCGCCTCGATCTGCCTCGAGTTCGCCGGCAGCGTCTACGGCGGCGTGCTCATGGGCCTGCAGCGCTTCGACGTGCTCAACGCCGTCAAGCTCGCGATCCTCGTGGTGCGCAACGTCGCCATCGTGGCCGTCGTGCGCGCGTGGCCGAGCGTCGTGGCCGTCGGCGTCGTGGCCCTCGGCGCGACCGTGCTCGAGCAGTTCCTCACGGTCGTCTACGCCCACCGCGTGATGCCGGGCCTGCACGTCTCGCTCTCGCTCTACAACCGCGCGCGCCTGCGCCAGCTCTTCACCTTCAGCGCCCAGTCGTTCCTCTTCACCATGAGCGACCGGCTGATCAACTACACCGACAACGTGGTGATCTCGCAGGCGCGCGGCGCCGCCGCCGGCGGCGTCTACGCCTTCCCCCTGCGCCTCGTCGAGTTCGCCCGCGAGGCCCTCGACCGCGCCACCCACGTGCTCATGCCCGGCGTCTCCGAGGCCACCGCGCTCGGCGAGACGCAGCGCGTGCTCAGCCTCTGGCGCACCGGCAGCAAGATGCTCATGTCCCTCGCGCTGCCCATCGCGCTCGTGCAGGCCGTGTGGGGGCGCTACGTGCTCGCCCTGTGGCTCTCGAACAACCACGACCCCGACGTGGCCACCTTCATCGCCGAGGGCTACCGCTGCCTCGTCTGGCTCGCCGCCGCGTTCGTGATGCAGATGGCCGGCAGGGGCCTCGCGCGCCCCATCTTCGAAGGCCTCGGCGAGCTGCGCGTGCCCTCGCGCATCGCCGTCGCCGAGGGCGCCGCCAACCTCGTGCTCTCGATCGTGCTCGTGCGCGCGTGGGGCCTCGAGGGCGTGGCCTTCGCGACCTTCCTCCCCGCGTACGTCACCGGCACCGTCGTGATGCCCTGGTACGCCTGCGGGCGCCTCGGGGTCTCGTACGCGCGCCACATGCTCGACACCTTCGTGCGCGCGCTGCCGCCGCTCGCGCCCGCGTGGGGCGTGCTCGTCGTGGCCGAGCGCCTGGGCTGGCACCTGCGCCTCGTCACCCTCGCCGCCACGTCCCTCGCGGTGCTCGTGGTCTACCTCGCGGGCGCCCTCGTGGTCACCTTCGACGCCGACGAGCGCAAGGCCCTCGTCGACCGGCTCCTGCGGCGCTGAGCCGTCAGAGGGAGCCGCACATCCCGTCGACGGCGCCCCGCACGGTGCGCTCCGAGACCGTCGCGCGCGCCGCCGTGAAGCCCATGCCCAGCGCGATGGCGCCGTTGGGCGCGACGCACCCCTCGGGGTCGCCCGCGGGGTCCTGCACGTCGACGAGGCCCTGCAGCACCAGCGACACGGTCGACGCGGGGATGCCCGGCGGCAGCCCGCTCGACACGGCCGCCGCCACGGCGCGCAGCGGGGCGTAGCCGCCGAGGTTGCCCGAGGTCGCGAAGTCGGCCGTGAGGTTCGCGCGCAGCTGCGTGCGCAGGAGCTCGAAGGTCGCGGGCACGCCCCCCGCGAGCGGCACGTCGATGGCGAAGTCGGCGCGCGACGAGCCGCTCGGGCGCGTCATGAGCCGGCCTCGCACCACGCGCGCGGCGAAGCGGTAGCGCGCGCTCGAGAGGTCGCCCGGCCGCGCGAGCGACGCG